>JBIIAP010000138.1:0-7302 GCA_044239855.1 Sediminibacterium sp.
GCTTTATTTCTATTCAATAGTAAGTCCCTCCAACTTCATCTTATCAAAATTAATTTTCAACGGCATTTTAATGTTGTTGATGAATTTATTGAGTTTGGCTGTATTTGCCTTATTATTAGGAAACCCGGTAAATAATATGGGCGAATTCTTAGGAATAAGCCTGCTGGGCGGGTTAAGCCTGAGTTTAGTGTTTACGTTTCTTGCGGCCATTGCAGCCAAGGCACAACAACAGGCAGCGTTGATGGCAATAATGGGCTTCCCAATAATAATCCCTCAATTATTATTATTGATGAAAATTAGTGCTGCAGCTTTCTCCCCTGTTGTTCAGCAAGGTTGGTGGAATATGCTGTTCATGCTAGTTGGGCTGGACATTATGATTGTAGCATTGGCATATATTCTTTTCCCTTTTTTATGGAAGGATTAGAATCGAAGATGCCTTACCGTAAGCCCATTGTTGATTAATTGCTTTAGCGAATCAATTCCAATTTTAAGATGTCGGTCTACAAACTGTTCTGTAATTTTTTTATCGCTGGCTTCAGTTTTAACGCCTTCGGGAACCATTGGCTGATCGCTCACTAAAAGCAGCGCACCGGTTGGTATCTTATTATAAAATCCAACAGTGAAAATGGTGGCCGTTTCCATATCTATAGCATAGGCTCTCACTTTAGTAAGATAATCTTTAAAGTCGGCATCATGCTCCCACACGCGGCGATTGGTGGTGTAAACAGTTCCGGTCCAATAATCTACTTTATAATCGCGAATAGTGGTAGAAATGGCTTTCTGTAAGGCGAATGCCGGCATTGCAGGCACTTCAGGAGGAAAATAGTCGTTAGATGTACCTTCGCCTCTGATAGCCGCAATTGGGAGTATTAAATCGCCCAATTTATTTCTTTTCTTTAGTCCACCACATTTACCTAAAAACAACACCGCCTCTGGCTCAATGGCAGTTAATAGGTCCATAATGGTAGCAGCGCCTGGGCTACCCATACCAAAATTTATAATGGTAATACCGTTGGCAGTTGCACATTGCATGGGTCTATCTTCTCCCACTACCTTCACATTGTTCCATTCTGCAAACATGCTTACATAATTGCTGAAATTGGTTAGTAGTATGAATTTGCCAAAGTTTTCTAATTTTTCCCCTGTATATCTGGGTAACCAGTTGTTAACTATATCTTGTTTATTTTTCATATATATATTTATTTATTTATTAAGACGCCAGCATGTCGTTTTTACATTTTTACGTTTTACAGTAATCGGTAAATATACAAATAAATAAAATAAATCATTCCCCTGCTTATATCACAGCTGTATATTAATCCATTGAATATGTAGCTTTGTGAATCAATACATAGCTGCATGCATATACATTATCCCACATATCAACCCCGTATTAAAAAGGAGCAGCAGAAAGCATATATTTTTGATGAGATACGTAAGCAGTGGGTTAGGCTTACACCGGAGGAATGGGTTAGGCAGCAGTTTTTAAATTATCTTATTGTAACAAAAAAATATCCGCCATCATTAATTGCGGTTGAAAAAGAAATTAAGGTAGGTGAACTGAGAAAACGCTTTGACATATTGGTATATCAGGCGGATAAGCCATGGATGATTATTGAGTGTAAAGAACAAAATGTTGCATTAAATGATTTGGTTATCAAGCAAATGTTGCCCTATTATTCAACGGTTCAGACAAAATTCATGACCATTACAAATGGCAATGAGACTTATTGTTTTCAAGTAATTGATGGGAAAATACATGTAGAAAACGAAATACCGGAATATAAAAAGTCCGAAAGCTAATCGATGCTTTCGGACTTTTGCATATCATTTCTGAAAATATTAAGGGAAAATACCTAGTTCGGCATAAGTAGTACCCACTTTGTTGATAGCGCAAACGTAGGCAGCTGTTCTCATATCAGGAATTTCCGGATTATTGTGCCAAATTTCCATAATTTCACGGGTTGCAGAAATCATGGTTTCTTCTAAACCACTATGAACCAGATCCACTTCTTCAGCTCCATGCATAATGAGCTTTCTTTCTTTATCTGCAACGGTTTTACCGGTTAATGATTCCATTTGCTCTAAAATATTGGTATTCATGTTTTCCGTAAAGCGTTTTTCTAAACGACCGTATCTAACATGACTCAAATTTTTAAGCCACTCAAAATAAGAAACAGTTACACCACCTGCATTTAAATACATATCGGGTACTACTAAAATTCCTTTTTTAGTCATAATATCATCCGCATCAGGCGTTAATGGGCCATTAGCGGCTTCGCCAATAATTTTTGCTTTCACTTTATTGGCATTATCGGCATTGATGACATTTTCCAGCGCAGCCGGAATTAATATATCGCATTCCAATTCCAAAGCATCGCCGCTTTTTGCTAAATTGGTTGACCCCGGAAAATTAAGTATTGAACCGGTAGCTTTTCTATGCTGAAACACTTCTTCTTCATTCAGGCCATCTGCGTTAAAAATAGCGCCTTCAAATTCTGCAATTGCAACAACTTTGGAGCCATGTTCGCGGAAAAATTTTGCGCTATGATAGCCCACGTTTCCAAGTCCCTGAACTACCACCGATTTGCCTTCAACGCCCATTGACAAGCCTAAACGCTTCATTACATCGGGCATATTGCAAACTTCTCTGATGCCAAAAAACACGCCTAATCCGGTTGCTTCTTTTCTTCCTCTTACACCGCCCTGGGAAATTGGCTTACCGGTAACACATCCAGCGGCATCAATTTCACCCGGCTTTAGGGAGGAATAAGTATCTACGATCCATGCCATTTCACGCTCACCGGTTCCATAATCAGGAGCTGGCACATCAATACCAGGGCCAATAAAATTTTTCTTTACTAACTCACTGGTATAGCGGCGTGTAATTTTTTCTAATTCGTATACACTTCGCTGACGAGGGTTGATTTTTATGCCTCCTTTAGCACCCCCAAAAGGCACATTTACAATAGCACACTTATAAGTCATTAAGGAAGCAAGGGCCATTACTTCATCTTGATTAACAGCCTCGCTGAAACGAATTCCACCTTTACATGGCGACTTATGTTGTGAATGTTGAACACGATAAGCTTCTATTACTTCAATAGTTCCATCGTCCATTTTCACCGGGAAACGCATACTGTAAACACTGTTACATGCTTTAATTTGCTCAAGCAATCCCTTCTCCCACTTAGTAAATTTGGATGCTTTATCAAAGCTTTTTTCCACACTTTGAAAAAAGCTGTACTCATGTTGATCTGACATTGGCAATCGATTTATAGGTTAATTACAATCGTAAAATAGGAGATTAGTTTTTATTGCTTTCTTTCTCTAAACGAGAAAGCTTGCGATCTAAACTAATCAAGTAAGATAGTAGTCCGACTAAAATGGTAACTACAACAGCCACTACTACATATATTTTACCGTTGCTGCGCATAAAATCTGCATTAGTAGTTGCCTCTTGTGCATTTGCAGCAATTAGTAAAAAGAAAGAAAAAAAAGTTGCTATTATTTTATTGGAGAGCCTATTATTCATTGTTCATTTTTTGTTCAGCTAGTAAAATATATCTATATCTAAGTGTACTAATCCATACCCCTAATAAAGTCCAACCGATAACTGCCGGGTAGAATACGGTTCGCATATTAGCGTCCATATCTTTCCCATTTAATCCGGGATTACCCTCACTTCCTTCTCCACCTGGATGCAAAGATTCTGTAAGTCGAGGTAAAATCCACAATGTGGGGAATAACATAAAAAATGCAAAAATGTTGTAAACAGCACTTATTCTAGCTTTTTTGTCTTCATCGTTCATACTACCACGAAGCACGAAATAAGCCATATAAATGAGCATAGCAATGGCGGCACCATTTTGTTTGGGATCACCGCTCCAGGGCATTCCCCACTGATAGTTTGCCCAAATCGCACCGGTAATTAGTCCTAATACCCCATAAAGAATACCGGTAGCCGCAAATGCAGTGGAATAGGCATCATTTTTTATGGAGGGATTTTTCAGATACTTAATTGCATATATGAGTGATACCAGCAATAAAATCATCATTCCAAACCACATGGGTACGTGAAAGAACATATTTCTAATAGTTTCTTTCATTCGGTCATCTAGCTTGGGTACTTTCACAAAAAATCCATAAACACAGGTATATAGTAATAAAAAGCACGCTAAAATCTTCCACCAGAATCTTTGAACCATACGATATTTTTAAGGCGTAATTTGATGTCAAAATTAGGTGAAACCTTGCCAATAATTACAATCAAAATAAAAAATTGCTGCATCGAATGTTAATTCCACTTAATTTGTGATGAATATGTTATTGCCTTTATTACAGATAAAAAACCTAAGTATTTCATTTAAGAGCCAAAATGGTATGAGACCTGCATTGAACAATGCAAACATTATGGTAAATAAAGGAGAAACGGTAGCTATAGTAGGGGAATCCGGCTCGGGAAAATCAATTACTTCACTATCGATATTGAGGTTATTGGCCAGTCCGCCGGCACAGTATACCAAGGGAAGTATACTTTTCAAGCGCAATGAATCTGCAATAGATTTATTGCAAGCAAAACGCAAAACGCTTGAGTCGCTCAGGGGCAATAAAATAGCGATGATTTTTCAAGAACCCATGACCTCTTTAAATCCGGTACTTACTTGTGGATTTCAGGTAATGGAGGCCATAAGAGCACATGTAAAATTAAGTTATAAATCTGCCAAAGCCAGAACAATTGAATTATTTGAGCAAGTTCAGTTGCCAGATCCGGAAGAGATTTTCAAAAAATATCCGCATCAAATAAGTGGCGGACAAAAACAGCGGGTTATGATTGCCATGGCGATTAGCTGTGAGCCGGAATTATTAATTTGTGATGAGCCTACAACGGCATTAGACGTAACGGTACAAAAGAATGTTTTACAAATTATACGTGCATTGCAGCTTGAAAAAAATATGGGCGTTATTTTCATTACCCATGATTTAGGCGTGGTTGCAGAAATTGCAGACAAGGTGGTGGTGATGTATAAAGGAAATATTGTAGAAGAGAATACAACAGCTAAATTATTTCAATTCCCCAAACATCCTTATACCAAGGCATTGCTGGCATGTAGACCGGCCTTATATCCTAAAGGACAAAGGCTTCCGGTAGTGAGTGATTTTATGAATTCGGACGGAGAAACCCTCTTTGAAAAACAGCCAACACAACCAATTGTTCTTCCGCAGGTAGAACAATTGAATACTTCTATATTAATGGAAGTAAAAAATTTACAAGTACATTTTCCTACAAAAAAATCATTCTGGGGCAATCCTGTTGAGTTTACAAAAGCAGTAGACGAGGTGAGTTTTAACATTTTTGCAGGGGAAACATTGGGTTTAGTAGGAGAATCGGGGTGTGGGAAAACAACATTAGGGAGGGCATTATTACAACTCATTCCGGCAACTGCGGGTAATATTTTTTACAAAGGGAATGATTTAACAGCAGCTACTTCAGCGGAACTGAAAGCTTTACGGAAGGAAATGCAGATTATTTTTCAGGATCCATATTCTTCCTTAAATCCTAGAATGACCATTGGAGAGGCGATTTCAGAGCCACTAAGGGTGCATGGATTGGTAAAAAACAGGCGGGAGGCAAAGGAAGAAGTGGTGCATTTGCTAGACAAGGTGAACTTGTTACCTGAACATTACAGTCGCTATCCGCATGAGTTTAGTGGTGGACAACGACAAAGAATAGTGATAGCCCGTGCATTGGCCATGAAGCCATCCTTTATAATATGTGATGAGAGTGTTTCGGCACTAGACGTAAGTGTACAGGCGCAGGTATTGAATTTATTGAATGATTTAAAAGCAGATTTCGGGTTTACCAATGTGTTTATTTCACATGATTTATCGGTTGTGCAGTATATCAGTGATCGGATTATTGTTATGCGAAAAGGGAAAATTGTAGAAATGGGGGATGCAGCAAGTATATATCATGCTCCGAAAGAAATATATACCCAACAACTAATTTCCGCTATTCCCAAAGTGAGCATCCCACCTATTATCAATTGATTATCAATCAGTTATAGTATATTAAATTAAATCAGCCTATAACTGCCGAAATTACATTAACTTTGCAAACTTTCTAAAAATTCATGCCGTAACATGAAGTGTTCGCCCATCGATGAAAATCGGACAGGCATACTGACTGTGGCTATCATCTTAAAAAGATATATACACATGAAATTATCACAGTTTAAGTTCGACTTACCGTTGAATCTTATCGCACAGAATCCCACCAAAAGAAGAGAAGACAGCAGATTAATGGTTGTTGACAGAAAAAGTGGTCACATGGAAAATCGTAATTTCAAAGACATTTTGGAATATTACGATGATAAAGATGTGTTTGTAGTTAATAACACCAAGGTATTTCCTGCCAGAATGTATGGTAGAAAAGAAAAAACAGGTGCTAAAATTGAAGTGTTTTTACTACGCGAATTAAACAAGCCGAACCGCCTTTGGGATGTAATTGTTGATCCCGCAAGAAAGATTCGTGTAGGCAACAAATTGTATTTTGGAGACAATGAAGAGTTGGTAGCAGAGGTTATAGATAACACCACCAGTCGCGGAAGAACTATTCGTTTTTTATGGGACGATGACGATGAAAGCTTTAAAAAAATGTTGGAGTTTTTAGGGGAAACACCGCTTCCAAAATACATTAAGCGCAAGCCTGATGAGGAGGATAAAGAACGTTATCAAACTGTTTATGCCAAGCATGAAGGTGCCGTAGCTGCTCCAACTGCAGGATTGCATTTTAGTAAAGAATTAATTAAGCGTTGTGAAATTCAGGGTATTCGTTTTGCAGAAGTTACTTTACATACGGGGTTAGGAACTTTCCGTCCTATTGAAGTGGAAGATTTGAGTAAGCACAAAATGGATGCAGAATATTATCAAATAAATGAGCAAGCCTGTGCTATTGTAAATAAAGCCAAAGAAAATGGCAAGCGTATTTGTTCTATCGGAACTACTACTATGCGTGCTATGGAAAGCAGTTTTACAGCTCAAAAATTATTGAAGCCAAGTGAAGGATGGACCAACCACTTTATTCATCCGCCTTATAACTTTAATGTTGCAGATAGTTTAGTAACCAATTTTCATTTGCCAAAAACCAGTTTATTAATTATGACTTGTGCTTTTGCCGGTTATGATTTAGCAATAGAGGCATACCAAAAAGCTATTAAAGATAAATATCGTTTCTTTAGTTATGGAGACGCGTTATTGATTATTTAATAATACCAATAACTACTTATGAAAGCGGAATAC
>JBIIAP010000015.1:0-22622 GCA_044239855.1 Sediminibacterium sp.
CACTCGGCTTCCTCCATGTCATCCGATGGACTACATCCCACTCGGCTTCCTCCATGTCATCCGATGGACTACATTCCTCTCGGCTTCCTCCATGTCATCCGATGGACTACATCCCACTCGGCTTCCTCCATGTCATCCGATGGACTACATCCATCGTTAATATATAGCGCCCTTTCAGGGCTAATCCCAAACATACCGTTCATCATATTCAACATTAAACTTTTTCAAAAATGCGCGATACTCATCTTTAAACTTTTGCTTATTATGATGATTGTGTTGATTAGCGATATATGCAGTTACTTTATCTATTTCAGAAACCTTTACAGAAAAAGCACCATAACCATCCTGCCAATAGAAATTTTCATATCTCTTACCTTTAGACTTAATCCATTTTGATGAATGTGATTTCAACTCTTCCATTAATTTCATTAATGCAATCTTTTTAGAAAGCATGCATAATATATGAATATGATCGGTATAGCCACCCACTATTATTACATGACATTCAAGTCTATTACATATACCACCAAGATAAGCATGTAGCTCAGTTTCAACAGGCTCGTATATTAATGGCTCACGATATTTTGTACTGAACACAATGTGTATATAATTTTTAACGAGTGATTGTCCCATGTTAATTGTATTACTTTACTATAATGTTTTATTCATAATATTATTAGAGCAGTTGTTATGTAATAATAATATACTTCACCCTGTTGAGGGTATGATTCACAATTCACCTCACCATTGACAATAAAAAAAGCCACATAATGTGGCTCTTCATATATGGAGTATGGCTTAGTTCAATCTGTTATAATTAAACATCAACGCACGCTTATTAGGATCTTATATCAAGAAATATTTTTTAAATAATTCTTTACACAAATAAAGGAATTTATTCATTTCAAAACAACACACTTCATGAAACCCTAAATTTTCTTCATGAAGATGGCGCTTTCTTATAAATAACATAATTTCAAAAAAAATAACACCATGCCAAATATCAACCCTCATATTCACTTTAATGGAAATACAGAAGAGGCATTTTTATTTTATTAAACTGTTTTTGGAGGTGAGTTTAGTAAATCATGCATATAGCATTACCCATTGGAAACTCAAGTGTATTAATGGGTAGTGATGTTCCGGATATTTTAGGACAGGTAAGTGAAAATGAAAACAGAAGTAAATTTACCATTAGCGCAGAAAGCAAAGAAGAGGCGGAGCATTTATTCAATGAACTATCGGCCGGCGGATCAGTTGAAATGCCATTAGAAAATAGTTCTTGGTGTACCCTATTTGGTGCATGTAGAGATAAATATGGAATTGAATGGATGATTGACTTTACAGCAAAGCAATAAATTATCGTCTTCTTCAAAATACCAAGCATAATTTAATTTATCCGAACTAGCTCACGCCGAATCAATTTCACCGGGCCAACTAATCCTGCAGGTTTCAATTGACTGTTTGGTTTATAATAATACCATAACAGGAATCCTTTTCTGCCAGATGCTGGTCGGGGTTCTCCTTTTATAAACCAATCTGGAAAGGCTTTCATTGCTCTACCCATATCACCCCGATCGGCTCCCCATTCAAAATCTGCCGGCTCTTGCTCATCACCAAT
Source organism: Sediminibacterium sp. (assembly GCA_044239855.1). GTDB lineage: Bacteria > Bacteroidota > Bacteroidia > Chitinophagales > Chitinophagaceae > Sediminibacterium. The sequence continues at coordinate 1,622 of JBIIAP010000015.1, forward strand.
TAATCGATTCGCCCAATTATTGGTAACCCGAACTTCTATCTTATTGTTTCCTGATCGCAATAAATGAGTAACATCCATCTCGTATGGCGGATACCACAATACACCTGCATCTGCTCCATTAATCGAAACAGCAGCTATGTCGTGCAAAATGCCTAAACTAAGTACATATTGTGCCGTTGATAATTTATTGGTTGAATCAATTATGATGGTGTTTCGGTATACAGCTGTGCCGGAAAAATATTTAACTCGCGGGTCAGCCGATTTACTGAAATCAATTAATTCATCCATATTCATTTCAAATGACGTATTCAACTTTGGCTCAAAAGCAACAGACCAGGTTGAACTAATATCTGTTGCAAAGGGAGTAGATAACTTCAAGGTTTTTTTATGTTTGTCGGAATAACTTACCTCCAACGTTGTAGCTCTATCTGCACTTACATGAACAAGTGAATCTTTAACAATAGTATGTATAATGGCTTCTTTATCATCTTTTGCCCAGCTGGTCAGATGTACTTGTTTATTAACAGGTTTTCTGAATACAATAAACTTCGATTGAAAATCATTCAATCGTAAAGCAACCTGCGTTCTTCCATTGATTTGATCCCAAACAGGTGCGTTAATCATCGATCCATCTTCTGCATTCCAGATTTCAGGCTGCATATTCGCAATCCTGAATGAAAGGATTATATCCTGCGATTGTTTACTTAAATTGGCTACAAAATACAGATCGCCTTCTTTACCTTTTCGATGTAGACTGCTGATTGATTGAATAGAATCGGCCTTAACAATTTCTACATCTGGAAGAATAGTTAATGTTGATTTTGCTTCATTCAATGAAGTAAACACAGTACCCTTTCCATAATGTGTAACTGATTTGTCGGACCATAATTTATCTGCTGTTGTGCTAACCTGCAGATCGGAGGTAGGAAATCCTTTCAAACCATAAGCTTTCTCTAATTTGGCCCCCACTACCTGAGCACCGGCAGCAACCAAGTCTGCAATTTTTTGGAGAACTGCCGGTAAAATTTCTTTACTCTCTGGCAATACTAATAAACGATAATATCTACCTGTTGGCAATAAGATCTTATTGTTCACAACTTTAATTTGTAGATCGAGAAAATCCTGCACAGGAAGAATATCCATCAATTCATCTTTTGTTTTTTCTAGTGCAAGTATATCTGCTGTTTGTTGCCCGTATTGCAAAAGCGCTTGTGTACGAGTCAGGTAGGTAAAGAAAGCCCGACCTGGTTCAGCCCATGTTTGATGTCGGCCGAAATGCGTGCCCCACCAGCCCATGCTCATGCCCGGTTGGTATTTATCATCAAAAGGCTGATGCACCCATGTATGAAGAATCAGCCGATTGATTCCTGCAGCAAAAGCTCTGTTGGCTGTAGGTTTTAGGAAGGCAGGATCTTCTGTGTACTGGCTGTTTAAGGGAGCGCCCGTAAATGCTTCCGCCCCTACAATTGTTTTACCCGCTGCTCTTGCTGCTGGTGAAATAGTGCTGGTCATATGCTCCCAGTGCGTCCAAAATTCACCCATAGGAACATCTGCTGTACTTGCGCCTTTTGCAATATCAAACGGCCCCCAGTAAGGTTCAAAATACAGATCAAGTTTTGCATCATGAATTTTTTGGGCTCCCCGAGACCAGGAGTTTTCCTGGAAGAGCTGATGGATTACATCATTAAAATCCCAGATAAAACGTTTGGTGAGTGCTTCGTTTTCTACGGTAATAGGTTTGGGTTTACCAACATTAAGTGTAATAAGCCATGGTAGCGGATCATAATTTTTTCGTTTGATGAACTCATCTTTAAACAGGGGAGTCCAATTTTGTGCATCAGCTTCATAACTGTCAATCAAAATATGTTTGAAAGATTGGCCAAGATGTTCACCTAATTTATCTTTAATAGGATGGAGAATCGTATTCCAATGAAATTCATTTTGCTCGGCACTCATCTTATCTACTTCTAATGATTTGCCGATGATGTCATCTGGCAATGGATGTGGATTGGCCATTGTAGGTGCATGACCAATTCGATAGAGTGTCCAATCACCCGGAGGGGCGTTCCATGAAAATGCATCGCCTTTCAAATCAAGTGTAATGATCTGATGAAGAGCAACTGTTGTGGAAGTGGGTACAGCAAGCACCGTAATATCTTTATAATAAGTTGCTCTTTGTTTGGTGCTACCCCAGCCTTCAAAGATGGGTAGTTCTGGTTTGGGAAAAAGGGTATCTATTTTGCGACCGCCATTAATTTGTATGGTTGACCATACCAGTTTTTGCATTGCTCGTTCTTCTGTAATCCATGGTCCGCCGGTGGTAGAGTAGCCTGCGGTGTTATGCATGCCAATTTCCAGTCCTAATCGTTTAGCTTCTTTGGCTGCATGTTGAACTGCTTCCCAATAGGCAGTACTTCTATATGTTTGGTGGGGCCAGGGATTATTTAAAATTGGTTTATGCGTTTCTTGTACGGCAGATGCAATATTAAAAATGGTGGCACCTCCAATGCCCATTTTTTTCATGGCTTCCAAGTCTTTGGTTATCCCTGTTTTGGAGTAATTAGCACCCATCCAATGCCACCACACATAAGGTTTGGTAGAAGCAGGTGGATGAATGAACCTAGAAGAAAGTGATTCAGAAGGTTGTGCAATAGCCTTAAAGGAGAGTATTCCTAAAAAAAATGCCAATAGAAATCTGTTCATATGCAATTAATGTAAGTGTATGCTTCCATTAATATCAGAAATTGAAGCATTACCCAAAATATAAAAAAAGAGTGTTCATCTAAATTAAAATAAAAGCACCATAAAAAATGCAAATGTTAGTAGAGAATATATAATTAATAATTTAGAAAGCTAAATGGATAAGTATCACAAAAACTTACAAGTAGGCGAAAGTATTAAACAATCGATTGACCAAAAGTTAATAAGTTTTTATCAGGATCAAGTAATGAAAATTCTCTTTGTTGCCATGGTTTATCTTCTAAAGGCCCGTTGGGGTGAATAGCTACCTTGTTTTCCAAAAGGCTTTGGTATAGCTCGTCTATATTATCTGTTCTAATGTAAAGCTGACCATAGTTTTCATTTGGGTCAAGGTGCTTAAACTCAAAAAAGTGAATTTGCAGATGGCCCTTCTCAATAATCAAATAATGGTCAAAAATATCATTCACCATGCAAGTAAAACCTAATTTATTTATATAGTAATCTTTAGTTACTGTTTTATTACGCATCGGCAATTTTGGATGGATATCTGTCAGCATATAGAATTATTAATTGAATTTCATTCAAAATTAAAAAGACTATTTCTCAATTATAAAGATGTATATAAAACGATACATCTCCAACTAAGGAATACAATAATTACTCGTTTTTGAAAGCCAAAATATCCCCAGGCTGACACGCTAATACTTTACAAATGGCTTCTAATGTACTAAACCTAATTGCTTTGGCTTTTCCTGTTTTAAGAATTGATAAGTTAGATAGGGTTAGGCCTACTTTTTCAGAAAGTTCATTAAGCGACATTTTTCTTTTAGCCATCATAACATCTAAATTTACTATAATTGGCATAGGTTATACGGTTAAGTCGTTTTCAGATTGCAATTCAATACCCTTCTTAAAAATCAATGCAAATATGGTTAGGATTACGCCCATAAACAACCAAACATCTGCACCTTCAAATTGTATATTTCGAATGCTTGGAAATGAACTAACATTCAAATTAATGCTTAACCAACTAACCAAATTATTACCCCAATAAGTAAAAAGGCCTATTCCAAATACTAAATAAGAGAGCGTAAAGATATATTTACCCAATGTTTCATTAAATGGGGCAGACAAATTCAGTTTCTTTTTATGAAACAAATTAACAATCAAATAAAACAAAATTGACTTGAGTATAGAAACGATTATTAATAATGCAACAATTGTAACAAAATAACGCTGATTGAATTGATAGAGTGGATACAGGTTCATACCAGCCCAAAATTTAGAAGATACCAAAGGGTTAATAAAAAGGGAAATAAAAGCATTTACTATCAAACCACCCGATTCGATACATAAGCCAATAAAAATAATCCAGGCTATAACATGCAGCGTTTTGAGAAAAAAATCAGTTCTTGACGACATAATCTTGTAATTTGTAATATGTTGCAAAAATAAATATTTATTGAAAAACAATAAATATTTATTTATAAATAGGCAATATTAATACGCAATGATATAATCGATCAATAACTCTTGTATTTTTAATAAGCTTACTTTTATTATTAGGTGCATTTATCGGTTCATATGATAAAATTGATGTTAGGAGTATACAATATAAAAACTAAGTATGATGGAGTTGAAAATAATTAAGACTAAAAAACAGTATGAGCAATATCTTGATTGGGTAGATGCACAATTTGATAATAAGGTTAAAATAAATACTCCGCAAGGTGAAAAATTACAAGTTGCACTTTTATTAATTAAACAATATGAAGATGCCAATTATCCAATTCCATTGCCCGATCCTATTGATGCCATTAAAGTTAAAATGATAGAATTAGGATTAAAAAACAAGGATCTTGTTAGCAAGTTTGGGAGCAAAGGTTATGTATCCTATTTGTTAAATAAAAAGAAACCCATAACGCTAGAGCTGGCTAAACTTTTTCATAAAGAATTAAATATACCTGCAGAAATACTTTTGTCTTAGATGCAATAAATTGAATTCCTATTATTGATGCTAATATTTTTTATACACTTCTTCAAACGGAACACGGCATCGTTCTCCCCAAATACCTACATTACCTTTTCTGATACCGCAAGATATCACCATATTAATTCCTGCACCATGCGGTAAATTCAATACCTTTTTTACCATTTTACTATCAAATCCTTCTAACGGACAGGTATCATAACCCTCGTTGGCCATTGCAATCATAAATGTTTGTGCTGCTAGTGCACAGGACTTGTGAGTGACCACTCTTATATCATTTTCAGAAACCTCTCGTACAATCGGACGAAAAAGACCAATAGTGTACATTAATAAAACTCTAAAAAATCCTACTATCCCTAAAAATCGAGCGTATACAAACGGTATCAATTTACCATAATACAGTTCCCTGTCTTTAATTCTTTTTTCCTGACGTTCTTTGGGTGTATTTCTTTCGATATTACCTCTTTCAAAATCCAAAACAAATTTTGCTCTTTTTCTGTACAGGTCTCTTCTTGTAACAAATACCACTATTTGAGAGGCGGTAGCAGTAGCACTTTGGTCTAGGCAAGCTCTGGAAACCTTAGCTAACAATTCGGGTTTGGTAATATGGTGAAATTCCCATAATTGCATGTTTGAACTATTAGGGGCAAGGGTAGATAACTCCAAACAATGTTTAACCTTTTCAGTTTCAATAGGTTTTTCTTGGTCATACACTCGAACAGAGCGACGGAAAAGTAGTACTTCTTCTAAATTCATTCGTTAATTATTTTAATTGAAATATGTAAATAGTATGCGATGACTTTGAATGAAACAATCTCTAAATTAGCGATATAATTGCATCAACTTATATATAAATTTCACCCATCATATAAAGCATTGCTTTCCCTGTTATTTTCACTCTGTCATGCTCTAATTTACAATTAAGCTTGCCTCTTCTTGCAGAAACTTGTTCGGCCGTTAGTGCTAACTTATTTAACTTATTTGCCCAATATGGAGTTAATGAAGTATGAGCTGAGCCAGTTACCGGATCTTCCGCTACGCCTACTTGTGGTGCAAAAAATCTTGAAACAAAATCGCAATCATTTCCGCGTGCTGTTACAATTAATCCCCTTGCGTCTAATTTTTTAATAACGGAAAGATTGGGTTGTAATGTTTCTATATCTTCTTGCTTTTCTAATATCAACATAATATCACTCTTTCCTTTATAAGCACTAATAGGTTTCACACTGGTGGCATTGACCAAGGCTTCAGACAGAGAAATTTCGGTAATTTGATCTAAGGGAAAATTTAAAGTATAGGAATTGTCACTGTTGATGGTTACAGGTAAATCTCCACTTCTTTTAGAATGAAAAGGTATTAAGTTGCCTATGAAATTTTCCTTTGTGTGTAAAATAAAAGCAGTGGCAAGAGTTGCATGTCCACAAAGGTTAACTTCTGTATTAGGAGTAAACCAACGAATTTCTATACCATCTTCTTTTATAACATAAAATGCGGTTTCCGATAAATTATTCTCAGCAGCAATTTGCAATAATAATTCATCACTTAACCATTCGGTTAGCGGGCAAACCGCTGCAGGATTCCCTTGAAATACTTTGTCGGCAAAAGCATCAACTTGATATATTCTAAGTTTCATCTTCAAATATAATAAAAGGTACAACAAACTTAACGCATAGATAGGCAAAGAAAAGCCATCATTGCTGATGGCATTTTAAGTTTCGCCTCCTTATTTACGAAAGATGCAACTATATTGCGATGATTGAATATGTAACTATACAAAAATTAAAGAATTGAACTTCGTGTAAGAGTTCAGGAACTTACTTTCCGCTCCAACCATCCATTATTCCTGATTTAATATCAGCATAACTTGTGAATAGATAAATTACTAAAACAATAATGAAAATTGTTTTCCAGTGTGTTTTTACTAACGTTTTTAAGTCATTTAAGAACTGATTCATATCTGTGATTTTAAAGGTTAAATTAAATTCATAGGGTTTGGTTTCGGGAGTATTAATAAGTTCAGAGGATGCGATTTCCAAAGCTTCACTAATGACTTTAATGGAGTGAAGACTGGCCTTAACCTCATTATTCTCAATCCGCTGAATGGTTCTGAGTGTTAAACCTGTTTTCTCAGAAAGTTCCAATTGAGAGAAATTCAACCCTGTTCTTATTTCTTTTAATCTTTCACCAAATTCCATATGCAAATATGATTTTACTGATTTAAAAAAAGTTAGACATCTTACCGACATTTAGACGTCATTTTACACAAAAAATATACCTTATAATTATCAAAATGACTTTTCATATTGATTAACTATAAAAAAACCCAACATTGCTGCTGGGTTTGATGATTGATTTGAATTTGATTACCAAATTTTAATTCTTTTTTCTGGAGCTAAATAAAGCGAATCCGTTGCTTTTACGTTGAATGCTTCGTAGAATTCCGGAATGTTTCTAACCACACCATTAATTCTAAATTTAGCAGGTGAATGTGGGTCGGAAGCTACTTGACTTCTCAAGGCTTCTTCACGAGATTTATCTAACCAAACTTGTCCCCAACCAAGGAACACTCTTTGAATTCCGGTGTAACCGTCCATTTTAGGCGCTTCTTTTCCGTTAAGTGATATTTTGTAAGCTTTAAGAGCGATGCTCAATCCACCTAAGTCACCAATGTTTTCACCAAGTGTAAAATTTCCATTAATGTTTAAATCTGGAAATGCTTTAAAACTGTTGTATTGGTCAACAAGAGCTTTTGTTCTTGTTTGAAATGCTGTTAAATCTTGTGGTGTCCACCAATTTCTCATTACACCTTCACCATCAAAAGTACTTCCCTGATCGTCAAATCCGTGTCCGATTTCGTGCCCAATTACGGCACCAATTCCACCATAATTTACAGCATCATCTGCAGCTAAATTAAAGAAAGGCGGTTGAAGAATTGCCGCTGGAAAAACAATCTCATTAAGCGTAGGGTTGTAATAAGCATTTACTGTTTGTGGATTCATGCCCCATTCAGCTCTATCAACAGGTTTTCCTAATTTGTTTAACATACGGTTGTATTCAAATTCGGTAGCTCTTGTTGCATTTCCGAACAAATCATTTTTAACTACTTTTAATGCAGCGTAATCTCTCCATTTGTCTGGGTAACCAATTTTAATCATGAATTTATCTACTTTGGCAAGTGCTTCTTTTTTAGTGTTGGCACTCATCCAATCTAGTTCTTTGATACTTGCCGCGTAAGCTTTAAGTAAGTTTTTCACCATAGCCGTCATGCGTTCTTTAGCTACTGGAGTAAAGTGTTTTTTTACATATACTTTACCAACAATTTCACCCAAACTACCATTTACAGCACTAACAGCTCTTTTCCAATCTTCTTCTTGTTGTTCTGTTCCGTACAATGTCTTTCCGTAGAATTCGAAGTTTTGTTTGTCTAAAGCGGTATTTAAGTAATCTGCAGTGTGGTTGATCAAACTCCATTTTAAATACGTTTTCCAAGTATCAATAGGTGTGTTTTTGATGATATTGTTTAAACTTTTTGTATAAGCTACTTGAGCAATCACAATATTTTTTTCGTTAGCAACACCTGCATTTTTTAACATAGCTGTCCAATCAAAATCTGGCATTAACGATTTTAAATCGGTTAAAGCATATTTGTTGTAAAGTGCAGCTGTGTTACGAGTATCTTCTTTTTTCATGTGGTTGGCTGCCAAACTAGTTTCTAAAGCCATAACTTTATCCGCGCTTTCAGGTCCATTTGGTAATCCAACTAGTTGCCACATTTTTTCGATATGCGCTACATATTTCTTACGAATGTCCAACATTTTGGCATCGTTCTGAAGGTAGTACTCTCTATCAGGAAGTCCTAAACCACTTTGCCAAGTCATTAAAGTATATTTTTTGGGATCTTTAAAATCTTCTGTAACAGCAACTGAAAAAGGAATTGATACGCCAGTTCTATTGGCTTTACCGAAATAAGTGGCTAAATCGGTGTAGTTTTCGATAGCATCAATTTCTTTTAATTCCGATTGAATAGGAGTAACACCTTTAGTATCTCGGTCTTTACGATTTGTATAAGCGCTGAAGTACTCTCCAATTTTTTGTTGGTCTGAACCTTCAGAAAAACTTCCTTTTGAAGCTTCTTCAATGATGGCTTTAACGTCTTTTTGCGATTTGTCATACAACATATCAAAAGCACCATATGATGCTTTATCAGCAGGAATTTTGTTGTTTTTAGCCCAAGTTCCATTAACGAAACGGTCAAAGTTATCGCCTGGTTGTACTAAGGTATCCATATTCTTTTTGGTAATACCCGATACCAATTCTTCTTTATTGCTGCAAGATGCTAAAAGCACGATTACTGCAAGAAGTGAGATGTTGATTTTTTTCATTTTGATGTTTTAGTTTTTTTGATATGAGTAAATGAATAAATTATTGACATTTAGCCGCACCTAAAGCAATAATACAAACAGATAATTAAAAAATAAGTTAAAGGCGGGAATTTATCTACAATCAAAAGATGCTACCATAATACGATGATTGAATGAGTAACTATTAGAAAATTAAGGGGTTGTTTTTTGCGATAAAATTATTTTCCAAACGCTATAAGAATGAAATAGTGCAATAAAAATATTACTTATAATTACTGGATTGGTAATGGTTCCAACCATAATTGGACTTAATAGTTTGTATATTATTTGAACAGATAAAAGTGCCATAACCAACTTAGGGTCAAATTTAAATAGGAGCACTGCTGATAAAATAAGGATTGCTAAATAAATAGCAATTAAAATACCTCGAGCTGGTGTTTCTATGCCATAAGAATCTATTGCCCAATTTGCTTTTAGGAGTAATCCTGAGCAAACAGGTATTAACACAAGTATATTAAGTAGTAAAGATATTTTTGGAAATAACATTGTATTCATTGTTTATAAATTGAGATAGAAGATTAAAGTTAAAACCATTTTTCAATAATTCCTTAGCTCAAAATAATCAGAAAAACAACTGATTATTCAGGCTTTGCCCAGAACAATTTTGGATTATGAGTGGAATACAATTGATACGATTTCTTTATTGGAACATCAACTGCAGAAGTAAGTTGCACATATTTAATTACTTTACCTTTTTCAGATGTTTCAGTATTGTATTCACTTACTAATGGTGTTTCCAGTTTATAGAGATTTTTTGCCATGTAGTTCTCTAGATAAAACTCTTTTGTCTGGGTTTGCTGTCTATTCCAATTAGCATCGGGACTAAGTATTAACGGTTTCCCATTGATAAGTCGTTCACGAACTTCTTCAATACCCAGTAGAATCCCTTTTTCATCCATAACATATGCATCAAAAGACGGATCAATCCAGATCCATTTGTTTAAATCATTGCTATAAACCATATTGATAACATGACAATCTTGGTCTGTGGTGTCTTTTGGTAAACAGGTAACATATCTTGATTTTATTCCCAATGACAAATAACATTCATTTAAAACCATTGCTAAACCTCTACAATTTAGCCCTCTACCTTCTTTTTTGCATACAGCAATCATATTCAAGGCATTTCTTATTTCAGGATTACCATTCATGCCATCATGAGGTATGAGATTATGAAGCCAGTGCATTAAATTAAGTATTCTTGATATTTCAGATCCTGAACCTGCTATAGAATCTAATTTTAGTTCTTTTCGGATCGCAATCAAATTAGGGTTGTCGGAAGATTGGTAGGCAAATTTGGGTATATAACTTTTGTCAGCATTATTATATTTAGCAGCAGTCTTTAAAATACTTAATTTTGATTCCTGATATTTGATTTGTGTAACAGCCGAATCTTTTCCATTTAATAAAATCACAAAAGTAAAGACGCTATCTTTTTGATTAATTATAGCAGTAATCGAATCTATATCGGTAAAAAAAGTTACTTTTTTTGCGGAAGTGAAGTGAATATCAGGTTTTATCTCCGGAGAGATTGTCCATACCTGTTTGAATAACTTTTTATCTTCTTTGATATCAACTTTAGTTGAATTCGCTTTAATTATCTTGAGATTTTTTTGAGCCTCCACCGTATTCAGTGTAATAACTGATAACGCTAAGCATAGCATTAATTTTTCCATTTAATTTTTTATTATAAAACGAAAGACCTCTATAAAAGTTACAAATCACCATATTTTTATCTGCAACAATGCTAATTTCTTGATATAAAAAAAAGCTACGCATTAAGTGAGCCTTTAACTGTTTGGTTACTCTTTTCTTCTAAAGATGTAACTATAATCCGATGATTGAGTATGTGACTATCGGGAAATTGATGGGTTCAACTTTCTGTAAAATTGCAGGAGGTAACAATTGGTTATTTATGCTCTTCAATTATATTTTTTAATTCTTCCGGTATCTCCATACTTTTAAGTGGTGGCACATTTGCTCCGCCGGTGTTACCTACCGGAATTTCTCCAACAAAAGATTTAACACCACCAACAAGTAAGCGGGGAATTTGACCGATAATTTCTCTTACATCCTTTATTTTGATACCAAAGAGTAACATTTTCCAATGAACCAGCGTGTGATGATATGGATAAGGTTGGCCAAGAATATGGGCACGCTCAAGATGATACCAGCTTGACCTGAAATCTTTCATTGAGAAATATTTACCCGCAATTGCTAACTCGTTAAGAAAAAAGGGGCTTAGCCTTTCAGGCATTTTTGTATGTATTTTCATATCTACCCTCAATTGAATAGTTAAAAAAAGTTATTACTGATTATTGCCCAAACTTAAGATTCTGTTGAGCCACTATCTGCCATCTTTTTTGGCGATGTTTATAAAACCTCTTAGCAAAAGAAGTAATAAATCCGGTCATCATTCCCCCGTATATTGTTATTACGTCTTCGTAATAAATACTACCGTTACCTAAGTCTCTCATCACTATATTATGGTTCCAAACTTTTGCACCATTATCCCATTCTTTGGTAGATAATATATAATTACTATTGTCAATTTTATCTACAAATAGATAGTGAATTCCTCCAAAAGGAATGATTCCAAATACACGCGTTTCAAATTCATGTGTTTGTCCGACTTCCCAATGTTTTGGAAAATCAGCATTGACCGATTTGAATGTTATCATACCCTTTGCCACAAACTCTAATAAGGCGGGCGTTTTTACATTATCCCAAGCACGCTCAATGCCTATTGGAATCTCAGAATGGACAGTTAGTTTTTTTGCTTTAACCTTTGTTCCATTATAATCAATGATGACAGACTCAACTTTAGTAACTTGCTTCAATTTTTGAGCGTTTGCGTTCATATCCTAAAATTAAAAAAATAACAAGAAATTTTTTCATTACTTAAATCAGCTTGGCAGAAAGAGATATTTCTTTCCCAAAATCGAAAAGGTTGAACTTCGTGTCAAATTACAGGAAGTCGAATTATTAGACATCGTTGGATAATTCTGTAAATTTGAAGATATGTATGAAAATCTAATCAATTATTGTTCAAGTTTTATCCCACTTTCTGCGATAGACAAGGAGGCAATAGTGTTAAATTTTAAACATACTACAATCAAACGAAATGACTTCCTCTTAAAAGAAGGTAAAGTGTGTGATTTTATTGCTTTTGTAAATTCAGGAGTTATAAGACACTATCATCTAAAGGATGGCAAAGAAATCACCTGTGATATAACATTAAAAAATTCTTTCATCACAGACTTTAAAAGTTTCACACAAAGTACTCCTTCAAACTATACTTTTCAAATTTTGAAAAATGTAGAATTGTTTATCATTCAAAAAAAGGAATTATCAGAACTTTATAACAACTATAAAAATATCGAATCCTTGGGTCGTATTATGGCTGAACAGGTTGCGATTCGAATGATTGATATTGCAATGTCTTTATCGTCTGATAAACCACAAGAACGGGTTGAAAAATTAATTCTTCAGAGACCTGATTTATTCCAAGAAGTACCACAACGATATTTGGCAAATCTTCTTGGTATAAGCCCTGAAAGTTTAAGTAGAATTAGGGCCAGAAAAAACTTAACTTAAGTCAATAGTATTTTATATTAATTATATCAGTTTTGTTTAAAAAACAATATGTATAAAATTTATAAATCGTTAATTACTGTTGGTTCTGTTTTAATTGGTTTATATGCCTTTTCTGTCTATGCCTTTTTAGAACTTGGCATTGCTGTTCACCCAATGATGAAAGCAAACTTTAAAGCACATCCGATTGGAATTTACTTGCATATATTTCCATCTTTACTTGCATTAATATTAGGACCATTTCAGTTCAATGAAAAATTTAGAACCACAAAAACTCATTTACATAGGTTCATAGGTAAAGTCTATTTGCTTTGTATTTTGGTAGGCGGTATTTCAGGTTTATATATGGCTCAGTTTTCTTTCGGAGGCACTATTTCTCATTTAGGGTTTGCGCTTTTGGCTGTTCTATGGATTTTCACAGGATATAAAGCGTATTCCTCCATAATCCGTAAAATGATTATTGCTCATTATCATTGGATGATTATAAACTTCGCACTAACCTTTGCAGCGGTGACATTAAGGATTGGACTTGGCATTGGTTTTGGAAGCGGCATCCCTTTTGAAACATTCTACCCCTATTTAGCTTGGATTTGTTGGGTTCCCAATCTACTTGTGGCATTGATGATAATAAGAAAAGATGCTACCATAATGCCATGATTGAATGTGTAACTATTAGAAAATTAAGGGGGTGTTTCTAATGGTCATAGCTAACTACTCTTGAGATTTTCCAATGCCCATTGTCATTCTTCCAAATCATTAAGAATTTGAAAGTGCCTATTTCGAGTTTGCCATTTTCAATATGCTTGAATTGGTGCTTACCAATTTCTATTGCCCCATAACCTTCTATGGGATGAACTTCTAAACTTTCTTTGATTAAATTTCTTTTAAGGTCATAATTTCTATTAAATATAGAATTGAAATTTTCAAATACCTTTTCATAACCAATAAGTCCACCGTTGTCTTGATACCACTCTAGGTCTTTGGTGAAAAACGTCTTCATTAAATCCAGATTCTTTGAATTATATGCTGCAAATAATAAACTGTCAAGATTAGCTACTTTAGTAATAAGTGCTATTTCAGTAATGGCTATCTTTTTTTCAGTTTGATTTTGCGCTAATGTATTTGAGTAAATAGAAATACTTAATAATAGAATGATTAAAATTTTCATACCCAAATATACAACTACGCTCACTAACTGAAATACAAAGAAAACGTGCCGCATAAAGCAGGGCTTGGTCAGTGTGGCTACCTCTCATATTGTAAGTTGCAGCCGTATTACACTTTTATTACTTTTTAAAAACGATACTACCAATATATTGCTATGACTGAGTATGTGATAATTTGAAAACTTAATATTTGATATTAAAAATGTAAATTGAAGATTCAATAAAAAATATACTCCAATGAATCAAATTCCATTTAATCATATCAACTGGGCGGCTATTGAAAAAGTAGCATACAAAGGAGACAAAGGATTTTCCATTTGGCAAACTATTCAATATCCTGGACTTCGCATACGATTGGTTGAATATTCAAGTGATTACTTAGCAGACCATTGGTGTCAAAAAGGGCATATTGTTCATTGTTTACATGGAGAATTTATATCTGAACTAAGTACAGGCGAAAAAATTACACTGGTAAAAGACGACTCCTATGTAGTTACTGATGATGCAAGCTCACACCGCTCCGTTTCAATGAATGGCGCAAAGTTGCTTATTATTGATGGTGATTTTTTACAATAAGAAGTATAGATATCGCGTTGTAATTTTCAGAAAATGCACATCTATAAAAATGCAAAAGATGCAATCTGTTGAACCAGTTCAATATTAAAGGTTAACATTTATGTACTTTATATTGTATAAATATATATACATTAAATAAGAATTTTAAATAAAAAGGGTCATGCCAATTGCAGCACAATTTTTTGATGCTTGCAAATAGCTGATGTTATAATGTCCAGCCCTGCTGTTACAAATAAAATTGGACAATTAATATTACAATAAATTTAAATAAACATTTTTTCATAATTTTTTAATTGTTATTTCTCCTATTTCATTTATAAAATGATTACTATTGAATTCATTCTTATTTAAATAAAATGAACATTTTTTCAAAAATTTTCTATAAAAAACGATCAACAATTCTTGTTATATTTTTATTGATTAGCAAGATTTCTTTTTCTCAAATTACAGCCCCCTATGCAGTTAATATTGCTGGCAATCAGGTTACAAGAGGCAATTATGCTATTGAGTGGAGTGTTGGTGAATCTGCTGCCATTAACATCATGAACAACAGTAATCAATATATTTTTACCAATGGGCTATTACAGTACAATGTAGAAAATCAGACGGAAACTAATTTGGTTGCTTCTTTTTTAAACAATGAAATAAGAATATATCCCAATCCAGTAAAAAACGAATTGTATATCAATATTCTTCATGCCAATAATGGTAATGATCAGATAGCGTTATTGGATGAAAAGGGAACTAAATTAAAAGAGAAGACAGTTGTATACAATGGCTTGGGTGCTTTAGAAATATGGAACCTAGCAGGTCTCAAAAATGGACTGTATTTTGTAAGTATTCGCCATACGCATCCGGTAACAGGTAAACTTATTAAAAAGGGCGCTTATAAAATTTTAAAAATTAATTAAGGGTGAATAGTGAATAGAGTTTAGCTTAAACCTAAACCTCTAAACCTGAATTTAAAATAATCAACAATAATAACGATCGAATAAACCCTCTTTTAAAAAAACGAATAATAATTAAAATCCCCTGATCCATGCAATCAATATCGCTATTAAAAGCCAAAGTGCATTTAATTTTCATTTTACTATTCCTTAGCTTTTCCGCTTTTGCACAGGCCCCAAATTTATTGAACTACCAAGGAGTAGCAAGAAATACAGTGGGTAATCCATTGCCTAATCAGACGATGAAACTTCGTTTGTCGATTCATGATTTATTGCCATCAGGAGTGGTGGTATATTCAGAAACCAGACAAATTACTACTAACCTAGGTGGACTGTTTTCCGTACAAATAGGAAGTGCAGGTGCTAGCAGTAGTTCTGGTACATTGGGTGGAGTAAACTGGATAGAAGGAAATAAATTTTTGCATGTAGAATTGGATCCAGCCTCTAATAATAATTATATAGATATTGGTACTGTGCAGTTGGTGAGTGTACCGTATTCCTTTTATGCATCTAAAACAGATACTTCGGTTTTGAATCTAACATCGAGATTTTCAACGAAGTTAAATGCAACAGATACGGCCTCTTTGTCGAATCGAATCAATGCAATATCTAATTTATCGGATACCAGTTTATTGAATCTTTCAAACAGATTTTCAATGAAGTTAAATGCAACGGACACGGCCTCACTGTCGAATCGAATCAATGCAATATCAAATTTATCGGATACCAGTTTATTGAATCTTTCAAACAGATTTTCAACGAAGTTAAATGCAACGGACACGGCCTCTTTGTCGAGTAGAATCAATACCAAATCCAATTTATCGGATACCAGTTTATTGAATCTTTCAAACAGATTTTCAACGAAGTTAAATGCAACGGACACGGCCTATTTGTCGAATCGAATCAATACCAAATCCAATTTATCGGATACCAGTTTATTGAATCTTTCAAACAGATTTTCAACGAAGTTAAATGCAACGGACACGGCCTATTTGTCGAGTAGAATCAATTCCAAATCAAGTTTATCGGATACCAGTTTATTGAATCTTTCAAACAGATTTTCAACGAAGTTAAATGCAACGGACACGGCCTATTTGTCGAGTAGAATCAATTCCAAATCCAATTTATCGGATACCAGTTTATTGAATCTTTCAAACAGATTTTCAACGAAGTTCAATACAACGGATACCAGTTTATTGAATCTTTCAAACAGATTTTCAACGAAGTTAAATACAACGGACACGGTCTCTTTGTCGAATCGAATTAACAGCAAGCTGAGTAAGATAGACACCTCCTTCATGTTATCAGGTTATTTGAGAATAACGGACACGGCCTCCTTGTCAAATCGCATTAACAGCAAGCTTAATAGTACTGTATTTCCTTATTACCCAGGACTCCAAAAGGGACATATCATGTATTGGAATGGATCCAGCTGGGTACTTCTAAATCCTGGTTCTGCCGGTCAAGTTTTAAAGATGACCTCAGCGGCTGAGCCAGTACCAGTATGGGGAACTGTTGCAACTACTTCGGTTCCAGCTTTCTCCCCCTGCGGAGCAACCATTTCTGATATTGATGGCAACTCCTATAATACGGTTTTGATTGGTGCTCAATGTTGGACAAAGGAGAATTTAAGAGTGAGAAGATATAATAATGGTACAACGATAGAATTTGATAATAGAGGTGGTGCTGGTGGTAGTTCTTCCACATGGCAAAATTCAACAATAGGAGCATATAGCATTTATGCACATGATAGTGTGGCAACACCTTCGAACCGCACCAAATATGGCTACCTATACAATTGGTATGCTGCAAAAGGGATATATACAACCGGAACAATTTTAGCTAATGATACTTTAAACATCTGCCCTTCAGGCTGGCACGTTCCTACTGACGCTGAGTGGACAACTTTGACTGATGAACTAGGTGGATATAGCGTAGCAGGCGGTACGATGAAATCCGTTCGCACTGCCTATTGGAAAACTCCAAATACAGGGGCAACGAATGAAAGTGGTTTTTCAGCTCTCCCAGGGGGCTTTCGAAATAATGATGGTTCTTTTATAAATATTGGGAGCAACGCTTTCTTTTGGAGTGCTACGGAGCATGACTATGACGACGCCCGGTATCGAACACTGGCCAACACCGATAGCAGTGTCAGCAGTGTCATCAACTATAAGACAGTAGGTGCATCCGTTCGTTGCATCAGGGATTGAGTATGTGACTAATTAGTGGTTTGGCAAATGCGGAAGGCAGGAAAGGTTTTTTTTGCGTTTAGTTTTTGATAAAGTCCTTCAAACTTTGTTTTCTGAGCCACAAGATCAACCCCGGTTATCTTTGCTTTTTTGGTATCCCATACAGCAGGAATAGCAACCTTGCCTTTTGATAGAGAATACATCCAAAATAAATCTATAAAATTGATGAAGAGATTGATTCTATAAAATAAGGTGGCTTTACCTATTTGAAATCCTAAACTATTTAATGTTCTATTGTTAAAAAAATAGGAGGTTCCAATAATATTTACTGATTCAGGTATGCGTTTGTGTTCAATTAACGAAATTATATTTAATAAACCTTCTACATGATACATCATTATTCTGTTTCTTAAAGCTGTTCCTGACTTGTATCTTCTTAAAACAAATAAATGATCAAAGCTCGTTCCACTGTGTAAATCTATTTGTTTGTCATTTGCCATATAACCAAGTAGCATTGGCGAATAATAGGTATAGCCACCAGTTAATTTATATATTGGAGTAAACAAAAATTGGCTAATTGGTATATATATAAAGAAAGCCGAATAAATTAGGGGTTGAGTATACCCCTTCTCTACAATTAAAATGCCTAACATAATTCCTATCAAAAGAAATAAACCGGATTCAATCCAGACTAACACTTTTGGTTGTTTATAGAAGTCATTCATATAGGTGATAGATTCCTTTGTTTCAAAATCTGCGCTAAAGTTAAACAAAGAATTTAAAATGATGCAACTACCCTAACGCACTGAAATACAAAGAAAAAGAGCCATCATTGCTGATGGATTTTCTAGTTTAGCACCCCTTACAGAAGAAATATGTAACGATAATAAGATGATTGAGTATGTGACTATAAGTAAATTGAAGGGTTGAACTTCCTACAATTTTAAAAGAAGGACTTAATTACATCTCTGAAAATCAAGAAGAGAAATACAAGTACGCCCACGATGACTTCATTTCGGTACTTTTTAAGGAATTGAACTAGCTTATCCATAAAACATAAAAAGGTTACACTTATAAAAGTATAACCTTTTTATCATTATTGATCCCCTTTTCAATGAAAGATGCAACTATAATGCGATGATGGGTTAATGAAAATGAAAAAATTTATACAGTAGGTATTTTTAAAGATTCAAATCTGTTATTGTCTAAATACATAATTCCCCATATATAGCCATCTACATCTTCAATACTTCTTAAAAACATAAAGTCTACGTTAATTACCGAGACCGGTTCAACGCCACCTGCCTTTATTCCATTTTCAATCATTTCATTTACTTGTTCAATGCTTTCAACAGGTAAAGTAAATGAAGGCATCTGATGTTTTCTGGCATCAATTATTTGTTTTTTTAGATACGAATTAGAGAATTCACGAGTCTGCAACATTAGGTAAATGGAATCTGACCAAATCAAACACTTCTGATTTTCATCAGTAAATAATGGATTTAAAGTAAACCCCATTGCTTCATAAAATTGTTTTGATTTATCTAAATTGGCAACTGGTATGTTTATGAAAATTTGTTTCATAGTACTTGATTTGAATACAAACAAAAATAATCAAAAGTTGCAATTGTTCTAACTCGCTAATGAGCATTAAAAAAGCCCTTACATTGCTGTAAAGGCTTTTTGCTTTTTGCTCCCCTTTTCCTCGAAAAATGCAACTATAACTCGATGATTGAGTATGTGACTATTAGGAAATTAAAGGGTTGAACTTGGTGTAAATTTGCAGGAAGTCTATTTGTCAGTCAAGCCAATGCCTAATCCAAACATTGCTGCAACCAATGCCAAATGAATAATCAAAACAGCCTTTTGCCAAGTGGGTCTGTCATTCCATTTTTGTTCTGGATTGAATGGGTCAAATGCTAAACCAATACCCATAGAAGCTGTTGCTTGCATATAGTCTTTAGAAACAATTGCTTGGTATAAACCTAAAAGTAAAAAACCAATGTAGAGTAACTTGTTAAATGATGTTTTCATTGAGATGTCGTTTAATTTATCCCAAAATTAAAAGTCGATATTTGATTAGAATTGTACTTTTAAGACACTACTTAATTTCCCAAATAATCTTATCTCCATCCACCTTACTTGCTGACTTAAAAAAGTCTTTAGGGTTGTGATTTGTAATTTTTCGAAACTCCTTAATTAAATACGATTGGTCATAATAACCTTCTTCGTAGGTTATTTCAGTCAAATTCTTTAATTGTGTATTATTCAATTTATTCGTCAATGAGCTTCTGAATCTAAAATTCTACGATATTCCACAGGACTACAACCCATATGTTTTTGGAAATGTCTTTGAAAGGTTTTTAGATTAAGTCCGACCTGATTTGCTATTTCAGAAATAGAATTTTGATCATTACTATTTTCTAATAATGTTAAAGAATTTTCAATACTGGACAGCTCGTGATTTTCCCAAATTTGTGAAAGTAAAAATGATTCAATTTTACTTATATCATCATCCCCTGAAAATAAAGTTTCTCCAAATTTTCTCCACACATCATTCTCTAATTCTTGAGAAAAATGAGGCGCCAAAGAAAGATAATTATCCTCAAAAAATCGATTTATTCCCAATGGTTTGAATATGACAGCAATCTCTCTTATGTGTCCTATATATTCTGATAAAACCGGGGTCGTATACTTTCCGAGAATTTCAATATGAATACTATCGGTCGTATTTTCTGAAATTTGAAGAGTCCAATTTGGCCTTTGAACTAATGCACTCTTCATAAATGAAAGTCCCGTGTTAAAATGCGGGAATGCTATATATCTAAAAGAAGAGTTCGGTTTCCCCTCGTAAAAATAGAAGCACTCAACGTACTTTCTTAAAGCGGGAGAAGTGGGCTCAATGGTCTTTATCACAAAAAGGATTTGTTCTAAAGTTAATTAAAGAAAAATTAAAAGATGCAACTAGCCTAACTCACTGATAGACAAAGAAAAAGCCATCATTTCTGATGGCTTGTCTTGTTTAGCTCCCCCTTCTGGACTTGAACCAGAGACCCTCTGATTAACAGTCAGATGCTCTAACCAACTGAGCTAAGGAGGAGTATTTCCCTTGCGGGTTGCAAAAATAAGGGATTCCTCTTTTCTACAAAAAAAAATAACTTAAAAATTAAAAAAACTTGTAGCCGGTATGCCTACAAATACCCCTTCTACTTCAACTTTTACCGGATAGGTCTTTAAATAATAGCCTTCTCCGCTTGTATTTCGCCCATTTTGCAGGCTAAACTTATACCGGTGTAAAGGGCAAACCACGTTGCCCAGTGCATCTATACTGCCATTGGCCATAATTCCGCCTGCATGCGGACATTTATGCGCACAGGCAAAAAGTTGATCCTGGTGTTTAGCCAGTGTAATGGTTTTT
>JBIIAP010000139.1:0-7189 GCA_044239855.1 Sediminibacterium sp.
TTTATTAGCAAGAAATAAAAATAGAGTAATATCTAAAAATGAAATTTTAGAAAAAGTTTGGGACCTGAGTTTCGATACAGGAACCAATACCATAGAAGTTTATATCAGCTTTTTGCGTAATAAAATTGATAAGCCTTTCGAAAAAAAATTAATTCATACCAAGCCAGGTTTTGGTTATTTCATTAAGTAACCGCTATGAATCTACAAGTACGTTTTGCACTGCTCTTCACGTCATTTGTAGCTTTAATGTTGCTGATATCTTCCGCTACCATATTTTTTCTGGATGAAGGGTATAGAAAGCAAGACTATTTCAATAAAATTGCATTTGAAGGGAACGAGGTTTACCAATTGTTTACTGAATTAAATAAAAACGGACAACAGCGTTCCAGTAATCTCTTGCGTAGCAAGCATTATTTTGAACTAAATGGCGAACAGTTATTTATCATTGATTCGGTAGGCAATACTATATTTAGTTTGCCGGATAACTTACATCAAAAGAATCCTGTCTTCCCAAAGGAAGTAGCATTAAAAAAACTCGAGCATTTTTATACAGACAAAAACGCTATTCAGCATGCAATATTATATAAGCCTGAATCAAAAACCTTTATTTATATTTCGGGATACGATAACAACGGATATCTTAAGTTAAATAACCTGAAAATAATCCTCGTCTTTGTTTTTTTAGGTACTTTTTTTATAACCGGGGTAGTCTCCTTTTTATTTGTTAAACAGGCGATTAAGCCAATTGTATTGTTAAGTGTGCAGATGAGTAAAACGAATGAAATGAACTTGTCTGAGCGAATTGTAGTTAGTCATTCAAAAGGTGAACTTAATACCATCGCCCAAAATTTTAATGCAATGTTAGAACGCTTAAGAAATGCGTTTGAAGCACAAAAAAATTTCGTAAGACATGCCTCTCATGAATTAAGAACTCCGTTGGCTGTTATGCTTTCTCAAACAGAAGCAGCTTTAAACAGACCATATGATACAGAAGGTTACAGAGCTGTTTTACAATCTTTAAAAGAAGACCAGCAAAATATGATTGAATTAACCAATTCTTTATTGCTGATTTCACAGACCGATACCATTAATTATTTGCCACAGTGGCCCTATATCAGAGTAGATGAATTATTGTATGATGTTATTTCAGCGGCAAAAAAAATGTATGCCGACATTCAAATCGATTTGTCCTTCGAAAAAATCCCCGAAGATGATGGCGAACTAATGATTAAAGGGAATGAATCCTTATTAAGGTCTGCATTCATCAACCTTATTAAAAATGCATATAATTATTCTTATGACCATAGAGTTGTTATCGTGTTAACACCGGGCTTATTTCAACTTAAAATTGCCATCAAAAATCAGGGGGAACAGTTAAAGTCAGCCGAAATTGAAAAAATGAATATTCCTTTCTTTAGGGGTGAAAATGCTACAAGTAAGAAGGGATTTGGACTTGGAATTGCTATAATCGAAAAAATAGTAAGCCTGCACAGAGGAACTGTACGCTATACCCCTGAATTGGATGATTGGAATGTGTTTAATATTCAATTTCCTTCTAAAGGGGCACTTTAAAAACGGTAATAACAGTATCGGCAAAAACAAAAAGCCGGTCTTTCAACCGGCTCTAAATATTATTAACCTCAGCTTGCACTAATTATGCAATCGCTGCTGCTTTTTTAGCTAATTTGCTCTTTAAATTGGCTGCTTTGTTTTTATGGATAATTCCACGTTTAGCCAACTTGTCGATCATAGAAACAACATTGGGTAATTGCTCCTCATAACCTTTTTTCTCTGTATTTGCTTTAAGGTCACGTATTGCATTACGGGTTGTTTTGCCATAATAACGGTTACGATCACGACGCTTTGATGCTTGTCTAACGTCTTTCTTTGTAGCTGAATGATTTGCCATGTTCTAATTTTTTCAGGACGGCAAAGGTAAGCATTGAAATCCGAATTTTGAAATTTAATTATAAAAAAAAACAAAATACTCGGTTTAGCCTTTTGCCCATATCGCGACTTGCGTCGGCCTCCCTGTCTAAATTGCCATAAAAAAAATCGGAAATAACAAATTTTTGATAATTATTTTACATCCAAAGCCCGATATTTGCACACAATTTCATGAAAAATTGATTAAAACAGCCCAATGAAGGACTTTTCTTATATCACTAATTCCCATCCCGCATTCATAGAATCATTGTACCAGGAATTTTTGCAGCATCCAGATAGTATTGACCCCGAAATGAAAAAATTTTTCGAAGGGTTTGATTTTGCTGTTGCCAATTCGGTAGGAAGCCCAAATTTACCAGTTCAAGGTAACGGCAATGTAGATTGGCAAAATGAAATTAAAGTGTACCAGCTGATTCTTGGATACAGAAATAAAGGGCATTTAATTGCCACTACCAACCCCATCAGAACCAGAAAAGACAGAGGAGCTAATTTAGAACTGTCGTTTTTCGGATTGAGCGAGGCGGATTTAAATACCACCTATATGGCGGGTAATTTAATAGGATTAGGTGCCGCCAAGCTTAAAGATATCTTAGTTCATCTCCAAAACGCCTATGCTAAAAACGTAGGAATTGAATTCAAATATATTGGCGACCAGAAAAAAATCGATTGGTTAACGAAGGAGATAGAGCATAAATTTTCAGATAAACCCTCTATTGAAAAAAGAAGAAGAATCCTCGAAAAATTGAATCAAGGCGTAATTTTTGAAAAGTTTTTGCACACTAAATACATCGGACAAAAAAGATTTTCATTGGAAGGCGGCGAAACTACCATTGCCGCTTTAGATGCTATTATCAACAGTGCCGCTCAAAAAGGAGTGGAAGAAGTGGTCATTGGGATGGCGCACAGAGGCCGTTTGAATGTACTGGCTAATATTATGGGTAAAACCTACGAACAAATTTTTAGTGAGTTCGAAGGTACAGCTGCTATTGATCAAACCATGGGAAGCGGAGATGTGAAATATCACATGGGTTTTGGTAGTGAAGTAGTCACTCCCGAGGGTAAAAATATCTACCTTAAACTAATGCCTAATCCTTCGCACTTAGAAGCCGTTGATCCGGTAGTGGTAGGCTTTGCCAGAGCTAAGGCCGATGCTTTGCAGCACAGCGAATTCAATAAAATCTTACCCATTTTAATTCATGGTGATGCCTCTGTAGCTGGTCAAGGTATCGTGTATGAAGTGCTGCAAATGTCTAACTTACATGGTTATTATACCGGAGGCACTATTCATTTTGTTATTAATAATCAAATTGGTTTTACTACCGATTTTGATGATGCTAGAAGTGCAGTATATGCTACCTCCGTAGCTGCGATGGTTCAGGCACCCGTTTTTCATGTGAATGGCGACGATGCGGAAGCGGTCGTTAAATGCGCCGAAATAGCCACCCGCTATCGTCAGGAATTCAACAGCGATATATTCATTGATATGGTATGTTATCGTAAACATGGTCATAATGAAGGCGATGATCCTAAATATACGCAACCACAGCTGTATGCTTTAATTGATAAACATAAGAATCCTAGAGAAATTTATACCGACTATTTACTGAGTAATGGGGAAGCAGACGCTAAAGATCTTGCCAAGGAAATGGAACAAAAATTTTGGGCCGATTTACAAGCTCGCTTAGATGAAATTAAACAAAATCCGCTCCCTTATAAATATCAGGCGCCAGAACTGGTATGGAAATCAATGGGAAAAGCTGCACCAGAGAGTTTTCATACTTCTCCTGATACGGCAATACCTAAAAAAACATTTGAATTATTGTTTAATGGATTAATGAAATGGCCCAATGACTTCAAACCATTGAAGAAAATCGAAAAGCTTTTATCCGATAAAGTAAAATTGTTGGAATCTGATGGTAAAGTGGATTGGGCTACTGCCGAGTTAATGGCCTATGGCTCTTTATTAATAGAAGGGAAAATTGTTCGTATGAGCGGACAAGATGTTCAAAGAGGTACATTCAGTCATCGTCATGCTATACTTAGAGATGAATCAACCAACAAAGGGCATAATCGACTTAACCACTTTCTGGATAATCAGGAAAAATTTAGAATTTACAATTCATTATTGAGCGAATATGGCGTACTGGGATTTGAATATGGTTATGCAATGGCCAACCCCAACGCCCTAGTTATTTGGGAAGCTCAGTTTGGGGATTTTTGTAACGGTGCACAAACCATGATCGATCAGTTTATTGCTGCCGGTGAACAAAAATGGCAGCGTCAAAACGGGTTAGTGATGTTACTTCCTCATGGTTACGAAGGGCAGGGTCCCGAACACAGTAGTGCCAGAATGGAACGCTTTTTACAAATGTGTGCCGAACTAAACATGGTAATTACCAATATAACCAGCGCAGCCAATTTCTTTCACTTACTAAGACGCCAACTGGCTTGGAACTTCAGGAAACCGCTGATCAACTTTTCCCCTAAAGTAAACCTAAGAAGCACTGCAACATATAGTGCAGTAGAAGACTTTACGAAAGGTGGGTTTAAAGAAGTTATTGATGATGCATTTGTTGCTAAAGCTGCAGACGTTACCAAAATATTGCTTTGTACAGGTAAACTCTATTTTGAATTAGCAGAACGCCAGATTAAAGACAATAGAAAAGACATTGCAATAGTTCGGTTAGAACAAATCTATCCGTTGCCCGTTAATCAGTTAGAAGCTTTGAAAGGAAAGTATAAAAAAGCTGTTTGGCATTGGGTACAGGAAGAGCCTGCTAATATGGGCGCAGCGGGCTTCTTACAAATGAATTTAACAACGATTCCGTTTAGTGTAATTAGTAGGAGCGCAAGTGCTGCAACTGCTACAGGCTACGCTAAAATTCACGCAAAAGAACAAGCGCAAATTATTGAAACTGCATTTACTATTTAATGCACTAATCATTTATCTACCAGTAGAAAAAAAATATTATGATCGATATCAAAGTACCAACAGTAGGAGAGTCAATAAGTGAGGTAACCTTATTAAAATGGACCAAGCAAGATGGTGAATGGGTGGAAAGAGATGAAGTGATTGCTGAATTAGAAAGTGAAAAAGCCACTTTTGAAGTGAATGCAGAAAAAGCCGGTATACTTACTACTATTGGTAAAGAGGGTGATACCATACTAATTGGCGATGTATTGGCTAAAATAGACGAAACAGCTAAAAAGCCCGAAGGTGCAGTAACAACAGCGGCTCCAAAAGAAGAACCCAAAAAGGTTATTGCCAATGAAGCGCCTGTAACAAGTGTTGCCAATGATGTAAAAGCTTCTCCTGTTGCATCTGCCATGATTGCGGATAAAAAAGTAAATACTAAAGAAATTAAAGCATCTGGTGTAGGTGGCAAAATTATGAAACAGGATGTTTTGCAAGCTATTGCCAACCCCGGTAAAAAAGTATTTGCAGAAGGAAGTGATTTGTTTAGCAGAAATGTGCGCAATGAAAAAATGAGTGCATTACGCAAAACCATCAGCAGAAGATTGGTGGAATCTAAAAACACTACAGCTATGTTAACCACTTTTAACGAAGTGGATATGACTCGAATAATGGAAACCAGAAAAGCTTTTAAAGATAAATTCAAAGAAAGCCATGGGGTTAACCTGGGCTTTATGAGCTTCTTTGCCAAAGCTTGTGCCATTGCCTTAGGAGAGTGGCCTTCCGTAAATGCGTATATTGATGGCGACCAAATTATTTATCACGATTATGCCGATATAAGTATTGCCGTAAGTACACCAAGAGGTTTAACCGTTCCGGTGATTAGAAATGTGGAAAGCTTAAGCATGGCCGAAATTGAAAAAGCAGTATTGGTACTAGCCGGAAAAGCGCGAGACAGTAAATTAACTGCCGAAGAATTGCAAGGCGGAACTTTCACCATTACCAATGGAGGCGTATTTGGTAGCTTAATGAGCACACCCATCATCAATATTCCGCAGAGCGCTATTTTAGGTATGCATAAAATTCAAGAGCGTCCAATGGCTATTAACGGACAAGTGGTTATTTGTCCGATGATGTACATTGCGCTTAGTTATGATCACCGCATCATTGATG
This sequence comes from Sediminibacterium sp., assembly GCA_044239855.1. Taxonomy (GTDB): domain Bacteria; phylum Bacteroidota; class Bacteroidia; order Chitinophagales; family Chitinophagaceae; genus Sediminibacterium. The sequence goes on from JBIIAP010000139.1 coordinate 6,035, forward strand.
GAAGAGAAAGCGTTAGTTTCTTAGTAAGGGTAAAAGAATTATTGGAAAATCCTGAATTAATGTTGATAGGTAAAGATCCGGTGAAAGCCTTATTGGAGCTATAATTGAATGAAATATGCAAACCAATACGTAAAGTCCGCCATACAGCTTTTGCAAGCGTATGATGGTGCTGTTCCGCTTGCTGTATTTTTGAAAAAATATTTTGCTCAACATAAAAAATTTGGATCTAAAGATCGAAAGAGTATTGCCGGGCTTTGTTATAACTATTTTCGATTGGGGAAAGCTGCTCAGCAATTATCCATAGAAGATGCAATTAAAATAGCGGTATTCTTATGCAATGATGCTCCAGGCATTTGGGCTGCTCTATTTGATGAACATTGGCTAGCAAATTGGAAATCGGACCTCTCAGAAAGAATTTCATTTGTAGTAGAAAATTATTCAACCTTTTATCAGAACAAGGTATTCCCCTTTGAACATCAGTTAAGTGCAGAAATAGCGGCAACACCTTTTGCCCAATCTCACTTTATTCAACCCAATCTTTTTTTAAGATTAAGACCCGGTAAACAAAAAAAAGTAATTGCGGCATTAACCAATGCGAATATTCCTTTTAATGAATTATCTGAAGGAGCAATTGAATTGCCTAATAGCAGTAAATTAGAGGAGATCATAATATTTGATCAGGATGCAGTTGTGCAAGATTGGAGTTCTCAGAAAGTAGGGGCACTGCTAAAACAAATTGATGCCAATAAAACCTTATCGGTTTGGGATTGTTGTGCTGCAAGTGGAGGGAAGTCCATCATGGCTAAAGATGTATTGGAAAATATCAACTTAATTGTTTCAGACATTCGCTCTTCAATACTACATAACTTATCTCAACGTTTTGAGCGAGCAGCAATTAAACAATACAAGAAGTTGGTAATTGATTTATCTAATGATCATTTATTAAAAGATAAAATGGCGTTACCGCTTCCTATGGCAGATTTGGTGATTGCAGATGTGCCTTGTACCGGAAGTGGTACCTGGTCTCGCACGCCGGAGCAATTATTTTATTTTAGAGAAGAACAGATTGAAGTGTTTCAGGCTTTACAACAAAAAATCATTTCCAATATACTCCCCTCTGTAAAAGCAGGAGGATATCTTCTATATATTACCTGT
>JBIIAP010000140.1:0-7125 GCA_044239855.1 Sediminibacterium sp.
AAAAGTTTCGTTTTTTCTTAAATACATTTCACAGCTGAAAGGGCCTTGTAAATCTAAATCACAATCTTCGTAATAAAATATACACGCCTCTTTCTTCACTTCATACCCTTTATTTTCATTCTTGGCTAAATAATCATCTGCGCCCGCTAATTCTTTAAAATAGGTAACGGGGATATCATTTTTGTCTGTTATAATAAAAATAATTTTTTGTCTAGAATTTTGAACACATGTTGGCCAACCACTTATTGAAACATTGATTTGCGAACTAGTAGCTCTATTTGGATTTATAGCTGGTATTTGATTCTTATTTAAATTAGAATTCTGTTCTGCACCCTCGGTTACCGTTGAGTTAGTCTGCATTTTGTTTGAGGCTAATTTTATGTTGTCTTTGATACATCTAACAGAATTGCCACAATAAGTTGAATATGTCTGCGGATAAGATGATGTCCTATAATCATAACGGGCTAGTAATTCAAAATCAGAGCTAACCTCAAAGAATCCAATTTTCTTGTTACGATCCGATAAGCTCCACCAAATACCCATTTTACCAATACCATTAAATTCATTAGTTCCTAATTGACCTGAGGGCAAAGCTTGAAAATGAAAATTATCACTACCATTACCAGGAAAAGTCACCTCTTTTGCATTCATACTTTCAATAACTCTATCGTTATAACAAACAAGGCATGCTATTTGTCTTTTAAATTCAGTATTCCATTTTGCACAATTCGGGCACTTAACGAGTCCCGGCATCAATCTTTTACTAGAACTCCACCCGTAGGTACTTTTCAATTTTTTACCTGCATTTGTGAAACCTATAAATTCTTCTAAAATATCCCATTCATTTTCAGATGGGATATGATACCCATTTGGAGCCAATCCCCTTGAATCCATTACTGCATACATATTGTATAGTTTCCCATATTTTTTACCATTTTCTGGATTGAAATTATAGTAGCACCAAGCTGGCTGTTTACTTGAGAAAGCATCATCCCAATCTTTTATTGACTTCGCCTCAAAGATTTTTTCTCCATTGCTAAATGTTGTTACATTTAAGTTTTTTGATTGCCATATTTGTGAACCTATTTTTACATCAGAATTTATCTGGCAAAAACAACAAATGGGAGATAAAAAAATGATAATAATTAATAATAAATAATACTTCATTTTCTTAAATTTAGATACTAAATTTAAGACTTTTATCAATTATGTGTCATTTTTAAAATGACCATTGCTATTTACTAACTCTTTTCCAATCTATAGCACCCTTAAACCATATCTTCGCAAAAAAAAGAATATGCGAAAAAAGCTGTTTATATTTTTTTTACTTCTTTTGATCAATTTGAATGAATTGGTGTTAGCACAATCGGTAGAGCTAGATTCTGTAACTGTAACAGCAAGTATAATCCCTCAAAAAGAAAAAGAAACAGGCAGAAATATATTAAGTATCAGTGGCAGTAATATTCAACAACTTCCAATTAACAGTATCGATGAATTACTAAAGTATTTACCCGGAATTGAGGTACAACAAAGAGGCCCACAGGGCGCACAAAGCGATATAATAATCAGAGGGGGAACTTTTCAGCAAGTATTGGTAGTTATTGATGGCGTTCGCATGAACGAGCCATTAACAGGGCATTTTAATGGTAACATTCCATTGCATCCTGCTGATATTAAACAAATTGACATTATAAAGGGAGCCGCAGCTGCTGTTTATGGATCCGACGCAGTAGGTGGAGTCATTAATATCATCACCCATCATAAAGATGTCATTAAAAATACTGCGCTACATGCGGGATTTAAATGGGGCAGTTTTGGGCAAAAGAATACCAATCTTTGGTTGGGATTCAATAAAAGTAAATGGGGATTAAGCATTTCAGCCGTTTCTAATAAGGCAGATGGAGAAACCCTTAGAGGCACGACCGGCTATTTTAAAAATGAGTTCCTTACTGCAAAGTTCGATTATGTTTTTAAACATAATTGGAAGCTCAATTTGCTACACATTACAAGTGCAAATGATTTCAATGCACAAAATTTTTATACAACCTTTAAAAGTGATACGGCTGCTGAAACTGTAAAAAGTAGTTGGACAAAAATTAGTATCAGTAAAGAACAGCATAGCATCTTATTTAAAACGGATGTTTCATTTAAAAAATTAAATGACTTTTATCGATTCAATCCTACAGGAGCATTTAATCAAAATCATTCCAATTTATTCTTGGTTCAGTCTCAAATTGTTTATAAAATAAACGCTAAACATCAATTAGCCACCGGATTACAATTAATTAATAAAAAAATAGTTTCAAACGACAGAGGGAATCATGAATTGGCACATGCCGGTAGTTTTATCGTTTTAACCCATAAGTTTCCCAATAATTTTAATGTAAATGAAAGTATAAGAATTGATTGGGATCAGAGTTATGGCTGGGTAGTGATACCTCAGTTAAATAGTTCATGGGTAAAGAATCAATTTACAGTTCGTTCTTCAATTGGAAGAGGTGTAAGGGATGCAGATTTTACAGAACGTTATAATAATTATAATAAACAACTGGTAACATCTGGCAGCATTGGTAACCCTTACCTGCAAACCGAAAAATCGTGGAGCTATGAATTAGGAGTAGATTACAGAATCAGTAATGAATTTAAAGTAGGAACCACCCTTTTTTATAGAGATCAAAAACAATTAATAGACTGGATACCTACTAATTATTCTCTTATGCCTCGTAACGTTAACTTAATTCCTACCGGAAATTACGCGTTGGCCAATAATCTTTCGAGTGTGCAAACAAGCGGTATAGAAGTGGATTTAGTTTATACCAAAAAATGGTCGGATAAAAAGAGTATTAGATATATGAGCGGAATTATTTGGCTAAATTCAAATGATGCAAACAATACCCCTTCATTTTATATTTCATCTCATGCAAAGTTCTTATGGAATCAACAAATGCTATTGCAATGTGGCAAGGCTCAACTAGCTATCAATAGCGTGTATAAAGTTCGCAGTAAACAAACAGCTGCTGCTATTAATGCGCATCTCTCCGAAAATTATTTTCTGGTTAATAGCAAATTCTCCTACTTGATGAATAATAGTCAATCATCTGTTTTTATTGAATCCTTAAATATACTTGATACTAAATATAGCGATTTGTTAGGTGCAAATATGCCAGGCAGATGGTTTAGTGCAGGATTTCAAATAAAATTATAATTGAATACACTGTTCCAAATATTGCTATTTATTTGGTGTTGATAAATAGGTACTGTAAACCCTATCTGGAGAATTTATTTGCACGTATTTTAGCGTAGTATTAGAGATGGATGGAAATATTGAAAAAACACCCTTAATTGACAATTATACTAAATAATTACGATGCGTAGAAAGAATATTTTATTTTGTTTCATGTTGTTAATGTCTTCCTCAATCAGGGCACAAAACGCAGAAAAGATATTTAAAAACAAGTTGCAGGTTTTATCTACAGTTTTTATTGATTCCATTCCGATAACTCCCTCTTGCCATGCGTCTAATATAATTGAAATACCTGGTGGCTTTATGGCTACTTGGTTTGGTGGTGAACATGAAAGTCATCCATTGGTGGGTATTTATGTTGCAAAGTTTATGAATGGTAAATGGAGCAGGCCCTTAGAAGTGGCCAATGGAAAGCAATTCAATGGTAAACAATTTCCTACTTATAATCCGGTGTTGCAAAGATATCCGGATGGAGAAATTGTATTGTTTTATAAAGTGGGCCCTGGGCCTAGTGCCTGGTGGGGAATGCTAACAAGAACTACTGACAATGGAAATACTTGGTCAACCCCGGAAAAATTACCTAATCAAATTTTCGGACCCATTAAAAATAAAGCCTACTTAACCGCAAGTGGATTGCTTATTTGTCCTTCTAGTTCGGAAGACAGTGGATGGAGAACTCATGTAGAATTTACCGCTGATAAAGGTAAAACATGGAAAAGAACCTTAGCACTGAACAATTCAAATGATATGGGAATTATACAGCCTGCATTACTGATCCATTCTGCTAAACATATCCAAATGCTGATGCGGAGTCAGCAAGATACCATCATGTCCGTTGAATCTTATGATGGCGGCCAACATTGGGATAAGCCGGTTCGGTCAACATTGCCCAATCCCAATTCAGGTATTGATGCGGTTACACATTCATCGGGTCTGCATATTTTAGTTTATAACCCCACTCGTAAAGATGGATTAGATCGGGGAGAACTAGCAGTAGCAATTTCTAAAGATGGTAAGAGATGGGATAATCAGTTAACATTGGAAAAAGAAAAGGGGAGTGAATTTTCATACCCTGCAATCATCGAGGATAAGAAGCATAATCTTCAGATAACGTATACCTGGAATCGAAAGCGTATTAAACATGTGGTTGTACAACTGAATTAATCAGGAATTGGAATTTGATTTAAATATAGTATTTTAATATCCGTTTATTTTATAACACTTTTTAAAACAGATAAAATGAATAAAATATTTGCGTTTATATTTTTTGTTTCAACCATAGGCACTGCAATTGCTCAACCAAAATATATGGTAGATGTGTTAGTAGTAGGGGGTGGTACTTCCGGTATTGCTGCTGGTATACAATCGGCACGAATGGGGGTTAAAACAATGATAGTTGAAGAAACTCCTTGGTTAGGTGGTATGATTACTGCTGCGGGTGTTGCTGCATTTGATGGGAATCATCAAATGCCTTCAGGAATCTGGTCTGAATTTAGAGAGCACCTCTATAAATCGTATGGGGGGGCAAAAAACGTTGAAACTGGTTGGGTAAGCAATACTTTATTTGAACCACATGTTGGCGATAGTATTTTTAAAATGATGGCTTCTAAATGTTCAGCATTACAAGTATTGTATCAATATCGATTTGTAAAAGCTATTGTAAAAAGTAATACAGTACTTGGTGGAGTTTTTGAACATGTTGTAACCGGTAAACAAATTACTGTTATGGCTAAACAAGTTATTGACGCTACTGAATTGGGTGATGTGATGGCAAATGCACAAATTCCCTTTAATGTTGGTATGGAAGCAAACAGTTTAACAGGAGAAAATGTTACCGTAACTGAAACAAACGATATTATTCAAGATTTAACATATGTGGCAATTTTAAAAGATTATGGGATGGGTGTAGACTGTACACTAGTGAAGCCCGATAACTATGATCCTATGGAGTTTGATTGTTGTTGCAATGAATTTTGTAGTACTTCAAGCAAACTATATTCAAATGTAACTGCACAAAAAATGCTTGAATATGGAAAGTTACCAAACAAAAAATACATGATTAATTGGCCTAGTAACGGCAATGATTATTATGTAAATCTCCTGACAATGAATGCAGCTCAGCGAGCTATTGAAATAGGAAAAGCAAAGGCAAAAACGCTCCGGTTTATATATTATATTCAAACCCATTTAGGGTTTAAACATGTTGGCTTAGCTGATGATGAATTCCCCACTTCAGATCGCTTGCCATTAATACCCTATCACAGAGAAGGTCGGAGATTAGCAGGCATCGTTCGATTCAAAGTGCAGGATATTGCCAATCCATTTGAACAAAAAAATGCCTTATATAGAACAGGTATTGCTGTAGGAGATTATCCGATTGATCATCATCACAGACAAAACGAAAAAGCACCTCAACACTTAAACTTTTATCCGGTTCCTTCATTTAATGTGCCATTGGGTGCTTTAATCCCTCCAAAGTTTAAGGGTATTATAGTTGCAGAGAAGGGTATTAGTGTAAGTAATTTAGTTAATGGAAGTACAAGATTACAACCTTGTGTAATGCTTACCGGTCAAGCAGCAGGGGTATTGGCAGCATTATGTGTAAAACAAAATAAGCCGGCAGTTCAAATTTACGTGAGACAGGTACAGGCTGTTTTGTTAGATGCGCATGCTTATATTATGCCCTATTTCGATGTGCCTGCTTCAAATATACACTTTGCTGCTGTTCAGCGAATTGGTGCAACCGGTATATTAAAAGGGAAAGGGGTGCCCTATAAGTGGGCAAATCAAACTTGGTTCAATCCAGATTCAACCATTAGTAATGCAGTATTTGCTGATGGATTTAAACCTTTCGGCTTTGTACAATCCAATACCAATAATCTAACAATTGGGGGTGCGATTTCAGCTGTTTTTTCATCAACCCCAAAAAATAAATTATCAATTAGTCAATCGAAATGGAACTTAAACAATCAACAAGCATTAATTGAACAGATTAAATTGAAGTGGTCTGAGTGGAATTTTACCAATTTTAATATCGATAGGGCAATAACAAGACTAGAACTAGCAGTTCTTTTAGATAGTACTATACATCCATTTGAATTATGGAGTATTGATCATCATGGATTTTATAAGAAATCATGATGATCAATACAATTATAAGTTAGTTGAGTTGTATTTCAAGTAGTCCGCCTTTTAAAAGCTGTTGATGTGAAATGCTTTTTACAGGTATTGTTTGATGATTGAATTGAATAGACTGTATTCCTTTTTGATTATCTGCTTTATTGCCTGTTACTTTTATGTGCAATGTTTTTTTATTTGGTAATTGAATGGTTGCATCTTTAATTAATGGCAATCCAAATACATATTCTCCACTAGCAGGATTCATGGGATACATACCTAAACTAGACCATACATACCATGCACTCATTTGACCGCAATCATCATTTCCACTCAAACCGTCTGGACCATTTTTGTACATACTGTCTGTAACAACTTTAATCCATTTTGCAGCTTTTTCCGGATGACCTAATGCTGTATACATATAAATGATGTGATGACTGGGTTCGTTCCCATGTGCATATTGTCCAATTAATCCGGTAATATCTCCAGAAACATTCTCCCCATGTAGTTCGGAAGGGGCATTAAATAATTCATCTAACTTAGCTACAAGTTGTTCTTTACTGCCATATAAAGCTGCAAATCCTTCAACATCATGAGGTACGAAGAAGCTATGTTGCCAAGCAGTCCCCTCAATATATTGACCATTTTCACCATGTTCACTATTTAATGGATCAAATGGCTCATTAAATAAACCATTGCTGTTTCTGCTGCGCATAAATCCGGTAGACTTGTCAAATAATTTTTTATAACTCATTGCTCTG
>JBIIAP010000141.1:0-7108 GCA_044239855.1 Sediminibacterium sp.
TCAACAAAAATATTGCATGAACTGCCCAATCATTTATTAACCAATTATTGCTAGTACTTTAATTGGTTATTTTTTGTTTACCATATATACACCCCCTAAAATAATACATAAGCAACCTACTTGTATTGCATTTACTTGTTCTCCTCCCCAAATACCCCAGGCTATTGCTACAAATGGAATTCCATAGGTAACCATAGATGAAAACAAGGCCCCGGCTCTTTTTACCAGCATATAAAATAAAACAGATGCAATGGCTGTTCCGCCAATTCCTAATACCGCCGACGCAAGGGTAGAAGTGAGGTATGCCGTATTGCTTAAAGGCAATGCAAAGTAACCGGTAAAGAATAAAATCAGTAAGCATGGTACAATTAAAAACACAAATGCCATGGCCGCAATTTCTAATGAGCCGATACCCTGCATAAACTTACTCACCAGATTTACATTGATGCCATATAATAAGGTAGCTATCAAAACAAGCAATGCATAGCCAAAGTACTGTAAACTCACTGTGTTGCCCGCTAATATTAATAAACATAACCCGATAAAACCAACCAATATCCCAACCAATTGCCTCATTTTAATTCGCATCTGAAAAAATGAAATGCCTGTTATAATTACAAATAAAGGTGTTAAAGCATTCATGATTCCTGCTAGCGCACTGTCTATCTTGGTTTCGGCAATACAAAAAAGGTAGGCCGGAAAAAAACTACCCAATAAACCCGATAAAATAACCAATAATCGTTTATTAGCCGGTATATGTTTAAATGCCTTTATTGCAAAAGGAAGTAATACCAAGCCGGCACTTAGCATCCGGATAGACGCTACCTGATATGGGCTCAAAACATTCATCCCGGTTTTCATCAAAATGAAAGAACTCCCCCAAATAATACAAAGTGATATAAAAAGCAGCCAGTTAATGAATCTATCTCCCACAAAAAATAATTTTGGCAAAGGTGCAATTTTTAATCGGGCAAATGAATACTTTTATCAAAATCGTTCAATATGTCTTCCATTCAGCTAAATAAAATCAGTACAAAAGCCGCTAAAGGGTTTAACAAAGAAAAAATTAAAGCTAAAACAACCAAGATATTAGAAGAATTGAGTGAGCTCCAGAACTTATTATTTGCAGAGTCTAAACACGCTGTATTAGTGGTAATTCAGGGGATGGATGCCAGCGGTAAAGACGGGCTAATTAGAAATGTATTTGGTAAACTTAACCCACAAGGAGTTCAAGTGCAATCGTTTAAAGCACCCACACCCGAAGAGCTTTCGCACGATTTTTTGTGGCGCATTCATCAACACGCTCCAGCCAAGGGCATCATTCAACTCTTTAACCGATCACATTATGAAGATATTCTGGTAACCCGAGTTCATAAATGGTGTGATGAAAAACTGGCCATCGAAAGAATGAAAGCAATTAACGACTTCGAAAACCTACTGGTGCACCACAATAATACCCATATCCTAAAATTTTATCTGCACATTTCTCCCGAAGAGCAAAACAAAAGGCTGTTAGAGCGGATTAAAGAACCGGGAAAACAATGGAAATACAACGAAAAAGACTTTGAAGAAGCCAAATTATGGAACGATTATATGAATGTGTATGAAGATTGCTTTAATCACTGCGATAAAGTACCATGGACCATTGTGCCCTCCGACCAAAACTGGTATAAAGAGTATATAGTGGCCGCCCAATTGCTCATTTTATTAAAAGGATTGGATATGCGTTATCCGGGATTGAAAAAATAAATTTAACTTTCCGGTCTAAACTAAAATGTTATTTTATGGGAATGATAAAGGAATTTAAGGATTTTGCCGTTAGAGGAAACCTTGTTGACACCGCAGTAGCTTTTATTCTTGGGGCTTCTTTTGGTAAAATTGTGTCTTCTTTTGTAGAAGGAATGGTAATGCCTTTGGCTGGTTTGCTAACTGGCGGAGTAGACTTTAAAGACATTAAATGGGTAATAAAACAAGGAGCCGACGCTGTAAAAGACGCAGATGGTAATATCCTTACCCCTGCAATAGCTGAAGTAGCCGTAAAATATGGCGTTTTTGTAAATAATGTGATCGACTTCATAATTGTGGCTTTTGTGGTGTTTTTAGTGATAAAAGCGATTAACAAAATGAAGAAAGCACAACCCGATGCTGCACCGGCAGGACCCTCTTCCACCGATGCATTATTAATGGAAATAAGAGATGCGCTGAAGAAATAAGCGCATACTAATAAATATTTCAAGAAAGAGGCGAATTTAAAGCCTCTTTCTGTTTCTTTGTATTAATCAACTACCCAAAAGACGTGAGTACTGTAAATTATCAGATTAAAATAGACCAGTTTGAAGGCCCTTTCGACCTCCTTTTATTCTTTATTGAGCGGGATGAGTTGGATATTTACAATATTCCCATAACTAAAATCATTAAGGATTTTCTGGACTTTATTCATAGCTCCGAAAAATTAAATATCGAATTAAGTAGTGAATTTATATTATTCGTTTCTACCTTAATGCGTATCAAAGCCCGATTATTACTGCCTCGCAAAGAAATTGATGCATCCGGAAATGAAATTGACCCCCGACAAGAATTGATCGACAAAATTCTTGAATACAAAAGGTTTAAAGAAGCAGCTACGCAAATGGCTGAAATGGAAGCTATTCGTATGTTGATGGTGAAGCGAGGTAATCTTCAAAAAGAAATTGCCGGAATTGGCGAAGAAGCTTCCGAAGGAACCGAAATCCAGAATATTACACTATTCAAATTGATGAAGTCGTTTGAAAAAGTGATGCAACGGGTTCACGACAGACAAAATAAACCGGTTCATACCGTTGTGCGATACAACTATACCATGGAGGGTTGTAGAGATTATATGCTCGACTTTATCGCCAAAGAAAAAACAGTTGCCTTCGAAAAAATATTTGAAGTATGTGAAGAAAGAGTACATGCCATTTTCTTATTTCTTTCTATTTTAGAATTATCTCAACAGAAATACATGAAACTTTTGGTAGGAGAGGGTATGAATAATTTTATGGTAGAATGGAATGAAAACAGAGCAGATGATGTTGCAGATGATGGGGGCGGGGTACTAGACTTTGATAAATCACAGTTTACCAATACCGCCAATTTAGTAAAGGAAGAAATTACACCAGATGCTGATATTGCTGAACCAGCACCCGAATCAGAATAAATCATCCCGATTCGGGTGCCTGAACGGCTATTAACCCAATACGTTTGAACTTACGGTAACTGTATCCTTCATCATTAATCGAACCGTATCTGCAATACCTTGTGCATCGTATGCACATTCGCGATGCAATTCTTTAGGAGTACCATGCTCTACCAATCTGTCCGGAATTCCTAGAATAGAAATATCCGCTTTATATCCATTTGCATTCATGAATTCTAAAATAGCGGAACCAAAACCACCAACAACTGTTCCATCCTCTACCGTAACAATTTTATTATAGTTACTGAAAGCTTCATGCAGCAGATCTTCGTCAATTGGTTTTACAAAACGCAGATCATAATGTGCCGGATCAATACCCTGTGTTCTTAATTCTCTGATGGCAGCTTGTGCAAAATTTCCGGGGTGACCAATACTTAGTATGGCAATATCTTTTCCGTCTTTTAACTTTCTTCCTTTTCCGATTGGCAGCTCTTCAAATGGCGTTCTCCACTCGGTCATTACACCTTCTCCTCTAGGATAGCGAATAACAAACGGATAGGCATTCGTATCAAGTTGAGCCGTATACATCAGATTGCGCAATTCCTTTTCATTCATAGGCGCACTTACCACTATATTCGGAATGCAACGCATGTAAGCAATATCATAACATCCGTGATGGGTAGGACCATCTTCACCTACCAATCCGGCACGGTCTAAGCATAGCACAACCGGAAGCTTTTGAATGGCTACATCATGCACCACCTGATCATAAGCGCGTTGCATAAATGAAGAATAGATATTGCAAAAAACCCGCAAACCCTGTGAAGCCATTCCGGCACTAACAGTTACGGCATGTTGCTCGCAAATGCCCACGTCAAACGCTCTGTCGGGCATTTTATCCATCATGAACTTTAAAGAGGAACCGCTCGGCATAGCAGGTGTAACCCCCATGATTTTGTTATTGGCTTCCGCAAGTTCAACCAACGTATGCCCAAATACATCCTGATATCTTGGTGGGTGTGGAACATCTACTTTCTTCTTTAAAATCTCTCCCGTAACCTTGTCAAACAATCCTGGCGCATGCCATTTGGTTTGATCTTTTTCTGCTAAAGCGTAACCTTTCCCTTTTACAGTAACAATATGCAATATTTTTGGCCCCGGCATTTCTTTGAGATCCTTCAAAGTATCTACCAGTTTTGAAATATTATGGCCATCAATTGGTCCAAAATACCGAAGTTTTAACGCTTCAAATAAATTGCTGCTTTTACTGATAACCCCCTTCATGCTGGCTTCCAGCTTACTGGCCATATCACGGGTAAAGTTCTTACCAACAGGCAATTTCCCCATCAAATTCCAAATCTCATCGCGTACTTTATTATAAGTTGGTGAAGTACTTATATCAGTAAGATATTCCTTGAGCGCACCCACATTAGGGTCAATGCTCATACAATTGTCGTTCAAAATAATCAATACATCACTATCCGCTACACCAGCATGGTTCATCGCTTCAAAAGCCATTCCTGCCGTCATAGAACCATCCCCAATAATTGCAACCGACTTCCTGTTTTCTCCACGGTATTTAGCCGCCATTGCCATACCTAATGCAGCTGAAATAGAGGTAGAAGAATGACCTACACCAAATGTATCATACTCACTTTCCGAGCGTTTAGGAAAACCACTCAACCCATTATATTTTCTATTGGTAGAAAATACCTCTCTTCTGCCGGTTAATATTTTATGCCCATAAGCCTGATGACCCACATCCCAAACCAATTGGTCGTAGGGGGTATTGTACACATAATGTAAAGCCACACTTAATTCTACTACCCCTAAACTTGCTGCAAAATGACCGCCATGCACACTCACCACATCAATAATATATTGACGTAATTCGTCACAAACTTGATGCAACTGGTCTTTGCTAATTTTTTTCAGGTCGTCTGGGCAGTTGATTTTTTTTAATATTGGTCCCGGATTAAACTCCATGTGAAGCATTTTAGGTTGCAAATTTATGATATTGATGGCGCATTACAGAACTATCGTTCATATTACAGTTAATTAAATCAATTTGTTTGCAGTTTAAGGATTATTTATGACCAAATAACCCCTTAAATTACCTTTAATCCTAAAAAATATTAATTATATGGACTATTTTTTATCTTTAATGCATATGTAAGCGGCCATAATCTAAGGTTGTATACCAACCCAATATGGCAATAGGCCTATTACATAAATAAATTTATAGCCGCCAATAACGATAGAACATTAATAATTACATGAGAAACCGATCTAAACAAGAATTGTACTGGTGGTGCCAAATAGGTGGCTGGATGATGTATGGGCTAACCATGGTCTTTTTCACTTTTGTGTTTGAAAGTAAAAACAATAGTATTTTTTATAATAAGTTATTGCTGATTATTTTGACAGGGTTGTTTTTTACGCACTCGCTCAGATTAGCAATTAAAAAATTAAACTTACTCCCTCCGGCACTCTATAAAAAATGGTGGATTTTAACCTTTTTATTTTTAACCTTTTTAGTGCTATTTAATTTAACCAACAGTGCTTTAGCAGAGTGGCTGCATTTGTATAATCCTAGAATAAAAGTGTCTGTTGAAAAAAGATTCTTAATCAATCTGGTATCTGATTCGCCATTACTATTGGTTTGGGTCTCCATATACTATTTATGGCATTATATTGAGTTGGGCACTAAAACTGAAATTCAAAAGGTAAAGTTAGAAAGTTTGGTGAAAGAAATGGAGCTGAAAACCATTAAAGCGCATATCAATCCTCATTTTATTTTTAATGCACTCAATAGTATCCGGGCATTGGTTGATGAAAATCCAGAACGCGCCAGATCAGCTATTACGGAGTTGAGTAATCTGCTCAGGAGCAGTATGCAGGCCGAAAAAATGGAAACTGTTTCATTTGAACGGGAATTAAGTATTGTAAAAGATTATTTGGCATTAGAGTCTATCCGGTTTGAAGACAGATTAAAAGTTGAATATGAAATAGATGAGGATACCTTAGATCAGCCAATCCCCCCAATGATGTTGCAAATGCTTGTTGAAAATGCAATTAAGCATGGATTAGGCAAACAAAAAAATGGTGGACTAATCAAAATTATCTCCAACTTTACGGAAAACCATTATGAGTTGATTGTTCAAAATACTGGTCAGCTAACAACTACCGGAGATAACGAAGGCTTTGGGTTAAGTAGTACCCGCAATAGATTAAAGCTATTATTTGGTCTGGAAGCTAACTTTCAAATTCAGGATTTGGGAAATAATTTGGTGGAAGCAAAAATCATTATGCCGGTAAGTGAAATCGCCGCAGTGGTTTAATAAAAGTATATGTTATGGCAATAAAAGCAATTATTATTGATGATGAAAGATTAGCTCGCAATGAACTAAAAAAACTTTTGCAAAATCATAATGATATTGAAATAATTGAAGAAGCTGCTAATGTAGACGAAGGAATTGAAAAAATTGAAACCTTAAATCCCGACCTTGTTTTTCTGGATATTCAAATGCCCGGTAAGACAGGGTTTGATTTACTCGCAGAAGTGGAGAAAGCTCCAAGAGTTATTTTTACAACTGCATATGATGAGTATGCTATCAAAGCATTTGAAGTAAATGCACTTGATTATCTGTTAAAACCCATTGAACCTAAAAGGTTATCTGATGCCATACAAAAGCTACAGGTGGAAATATTAAAAGAAAGTTTAGGGCTTACCAATGGCAACAGAGGTCCTCTCTCGGAACATGATCAGGTTTTTGTAAAAGACGGTGAAAGATGCTGGTTTGTTAAATTGAATGAAATCAGGCTATTTGAAAGCGTTGGAAACTATGCAAAAGTATTTTTTGGCACCAATAAACCACTTATTCTTAAATCATTAAACGCTTTAGAAGAAAGGCTCGATGATCGAATATTTTTTAGAGCAAACAGAAAACA
>JBIIAP010000142.1:0-7096 GCA_044239855.1 Sediminibacterium sp.
TTTTTTTCAATATAAATAGGCATCACAGGGTTAAATCTATGCAAAAAGGAGTTTTTTATTAATTTTTTTTATACTATTAAATAAATTATCAGCGGTTTTACTCGTTTTGGGAAAAGTGAAAAGCAGGAGCTTAGATTTAGTAAGACGAAATAGTTGCTACTGTATCTTCATCAAAGAATCATGTAATTGAAATAAGATTCAAAAAGTTGTTAACCAATTTTTACTGAAGTCATAGTAAGTGACCCACCTACCGCTTTATCATTAAAAAAGGAAACTGAATCCTGTTCTCCTTTTAATCCCAATGTATACATAAGTGGCAAATAGTGTTCCGGGGTAGGAATAGCCAGTAAGGCTTCGCGGCCTAATTGGTTGTAGTGAATGGATGGCGATGGATTCGACTATTAAAGTTATAACATTGATTTAAGATGGCGTAAATTATGAGGGGATTTAATAAATTATATAAAACGAAGTATCTGAAAACGTCGAATTCGGAAGTAAATTAATGGGATTATATTTTGGAAATTAGCTGTTAAAAGTAGTTAAGTCACTAAATGTGTATGGGTAGTACATTATTTGGTACTTAAAAGTGTAGTACTAATACATTATATTTGCTTTATGAATAGGTCATTATATAAAGATTTATTGGTATGGAAAGCAAATAGCAATCGAAAGCCTATGATTATTCAAGGAGCTCGTCAGGTGGGCAAGACTTGGCTAATGAAAGAGTTCGGTAAGCGTGAATTCGAAAAAGTGGCATATCTCAATTTTGAAGGAAATGCAGTGCTTCATAAAATATTTAATTCAGATTTTGATAGTATCAAAATAATAGATGCAATAGGTATTATAGCTGGTTTTAAAATAGATCCAAACAATACGCTACTTATTTTTGATGAGATTCAAGCTTGTCCACAAGCTTTAACTTCTCTAAAATACTTTCACGAAAATAGTCCTGAATATATGATTCTTGCTGCGGGCTCACTTTTAGGAGTTGCAATTCATCAGGGTGTTTCTTTTCCGGTAGGCAAAGTAGATTTTCTAAAACTATATCCGCTAACGTTCGAAGAATTTCTTGCATCAATGAATCAAATGCAGTTATTGGATTTATTGAAAGGAAATGACGTGCAACTCCTTACAGTATTTAGAGAAAAATATATTGATCTGCTCCGCACCTATTATTATGTTGGAGGAATGCCGGAAGCTGTGCTTGACTTTAGCACCAACAAAGATTATCAAAGAGTAAGAGAAATTCAAGAAAGAATTATTATTGCTTATGAAAATGATTTCTCTAAACATGCACCGATTAATCAACTGCCTCGTATAAGGCTGGTATGGCAATCAATAATAAGCCAGTTAGCAAAAGAGAATTCAAAATTTATTTATAATTTACTTAGATCAGGTGCAAGAGCAAAAGATTTTGAACTAGCCATTGAATGGTTAAAAGATGCCGGGCTGATTCATAAAGTAAATAGAATTAGTAAGCCTGCTATTCCAATCAATTCCTATGCGGATTGGGCCGATTTTAAAATTTATCTGAATGATGTAGGATTAATGTGCGCAATGAGTAAATTATCAGCCGAAATTATACTGAAAGGCGATGAATTATTCACAGAATTCAAAGGAATCTTAACAGAGCAATATGTATTACAACAAATTGTTTCGTCCGCTTATCAACCATATTACTGGACAGTAGAAAATTCAAAAGCGGAAGTAGACTTTGTAATTCAGAAAAACGATCAAATTGTACCTATTGAAGTTAAAGCTGCAGAAAATTTGAGATCAAGAAGTTTACATGTATACTATGATAATTACCAGCCTAAGCATTGCATAAGAACATCATTGTCCGACTTTAAACATCAAAACTGGGTAACGAATATTCCATTGTATGGTATAAAGAGCTGGTTAACCAAAGAACTAGCGTAATTTAATGACGTCAGTTTTGTTAAATTTAAACATACCACAACAAGAAAACCACTTAATAAAAAAAAAGATACCCTATATGAAACTCGTTGAGATTATGTATTACCCATTCCGATAAATGATTTCGCCAATATTTTCGATTATGGTATATGAAAAAGAAATTTTAACAGGCATTTCTTATATTCCACTGTATGTTATTAGCGGTTTTTCTTTTCATTTGTGGTGTCTATCAGCTCAAAGATAAGGTCAGTCAATGTTGTTAAATCACTTTCAATTGTACCTTTCATATATCTTTCATAAACACTTAGATTGTCGGGTGGGTTGAGCTTTAAGGTGAGTCCTTTTTCTAAAGCTAATAATCTTAGAAATTCTCTTTGTGATCGTCCATTTCCTTCTCTAAAGGGATGCAGATAGTTAATACTATATAATATTTCTGCTAGCTTTAAAGCTAAAAGATTTTTGTGATCCTTTGATATTCCTCTGTATATAGTAATTAAAGAGTCAATGTATTTAAAAGCATTGTAAAAAGGGTTGTTGGGAAGAACTGTTTTCCGTCTTTACTTATTTCTACTTTCCTTTTGTTACCTGCCCAAGCATAAATGTCTTGAAAAAGCAGTTTGTGAATTTCAAAAAGACTTTCAACTCCTTTAATCTTTATCGGATTTTCATAAAGTTCTTGAAGTCGTTTAGTTACAGCACCGCTCTCTATGAAGAGCAAATCATCTAAGTCTGAAATGTCAAGCAAATTTCTTAATAGACCTGATTGAGGGACGGTGTAAGTGTAGTCATGGTCTATGTATTTATAAAAGTTAGACATACGCTTTTTGTTTAGCAAATGTCACTAGATCAGTCAATGAGATTTTACCCATCACATAGTCCCGTATAATTTCAATTCCTTTTGGTGTTGGAATAAAACCTTCAAACATATTACTTCCAAGGGCATTTGCAGTGCTTTCCAATGTTATCAAGTCTGAAAACTTTACCCCCATTATGGTCAGGTTGTTTCTGTCTATTTCTATTGTGTTAAACATGTTTTCTGGTTTAAATGTCTATAGCAAATTTACATTTTTTCTTATGAATTCTGGTATTTATGTTGTTTTAAAATGGGGCATAAGTAACTGTAGTTATTTACAGTTTCATTTATGAACCTGATATTTGCTATATGAAGTATTGAGGTTATTTTCTATGCTGCTTCAAAAATATCGACAGTCAATTTTTAAGATATTTTTTCACTATTGTCCGACTAAATTAAAATAAAAAGCGCATAAAAAAGGGCAACTCGTTAGAGTCACCCATATTAGTTAAGTTTGGTTTACCACAACTAAACAATAACTAATGAACGAAGTTAAAAAATTTGTCGGACAGCCGGTATTATCTCAGATATTAGATTTAATACCCAGTTCTTTGATACAGCAATCAGGCAGAAAGCATCAGGCCAATAGGTACTATAAGAGTTTGCCGTTCCGAGTTCATTTAGTGAGCCTTTTATATGGTGTGTTCAGCTACTGTAACGGCCTACGGGAGCTCAGTGAGGGGTTATTAGCTTGCGAAGGTAAGCTGTCACATTTGGGGATGAATAAGTCCCCAGCCCGCAGTACATTATCGGATGCGAATAATAATCGTGACTACCGGGTCTTTGAGTCACTTTACTATGGGTTGCTCAGTAAATATCACAGTTTTATCTCGGACAGCCGGTTAAAAGGGTTGAGCATAAGAAACTTAAAGATCATAGACAGTAGCACGATTCAGTTATTTAGTGAGATTTTACGTGGGGTTGGACGCAATAGGTTAGATGGAGCGAGAAAAAAAGGAGGCTTTAAGGTTCATGCAATGATGGATGCTTTCAGTGGCGTAGTGGAGTTTGCTCGGATTACTGAAGCCCGTGAACACGACCAAATGTTTTTGCGTCATCTGAAGCTAAAGCCACACAGTTGGATTGTATTCGATAAAGCATACACCACCTATGGTCAGTTTTCCAAATGGTCGAAAGAGAAAATATGGTTTGTGACACGTGAAAGAAAAAATGCCGACTATCATGTAACCAAGGTAATGCTTGACAAGACGAAGAAACTCAGAGTAAAAGACGTGGTGAAAGAGCAGTATATCACGGTAACTGTAAAGCTAAACGGCAATGTGGTGGAGCGGATGAAACTCAGGCGTATTACGTATTTATCAGAAGATGGCAAGCAATATGTATTTGTTACAAACAATTTTACATTACCTGCAAACCAGATTGCAACTATTTATAAAAATCGCTGGATGATAGAACTCTTATTTAAGCAAATAAAACAGAACTTCCCGCTGAGATATTTTTGGGGAGAGAGCTCAAATGCCATAAAAATGCAGGTTTATTGTGTATTGATCGCTCAATTACTGATGGTTGTGATAAGAAAAAAGGCGGCAACGAAAAAATCGTTTGCCAATATGATTACTGTGATAAGACTGCATTTAATGAGCTATGTGGGATTGCTGGAATTTATTAAAGACACGTACAAAGCATGGAGAAAATTGCATGGTCAACCACTAGCATTTTCTCCATAAAAAAATGGGGGGTACTACCCCTTAAATAGAAATAACTGATTTTTAGTCTGTAACCATTTACTACAAAAGATTACAGACTATTTAACCCCGAATTTAGTCGGACAACAATGATACTAAATATAAGATATTGTTGAATTGTAACAAAGGTCTTTGAGATTAATGAATCTATACTTACGTTTACTTCACCAAAATCTATTCTATAGTCAGCTACTTGGTATGTAAGCTTTTCCTTTTTTGATTTTGTCATGGGCTTAATGCCCCCCCCCTGATTATGAGGGTTTCCGGTGGTATTCCATACCTTTACTTTTATTGATAGTCAATAGGATACAAGATTAAAATAGATGTATATTTCTCATATTTTACCTCTTTTAACCCGTTTTTGGTGAAAACCTGGTCGGGAACCTGGCCGGGAATTAATAATTGAAAACAGTCTTATTTTAAATAATATTGCAAGATTAAGGATTTGAATAAATTAGAATTACAAAATGAGTAAGACAATTTTGATAACAGGAACAAGTCAAGGTATTGGGCATGCTTTAACTAAATTATTACTAATTAATGGTTACAGTGTTATTGGTACTAGTACAACAGGTATTGATAATATAAATGAGAATAATTACAAATCTTGCTCATTAGACCTTTCCAATTTAGATTCAATTGCTGCATTTGAAAATAACTTTCAAACTGAAAATATAAAAGTGGACATCTTAATTAATAATGCAGGTATTGGACCTGATTTAGATTTTGAATTTCCTGAAGAAATTTCTTTCAAGAAAACTTTTGATGTTAATGTAACAGGAACAACATTTTTCACTGAACAAATGCTGCAGCACTTGAATGTTGGAGGTAAAATAATCAATATATCCTCTAAAATGGGATCAATTGATGTTTGCGAAAAAAATGATTCGGTTGCATATAGAATGTCTAAGGCTGCACTTAATATGTATACTAAAATTTTAAGTAATAGACTAGAAGGCAAACAATTTGTTGCTTCTGTGCATCCAGGTTGGGTGAGAACTAATATTTCCAAGAGTAACATTAATGGACGATTATCACCAGAAGAATCTGCTCAAAAAATATTTGAATTTATCAAATGTGATTTCAAGTCAGGAATCTTTTGGAATGTAGAAACAGAAGCGGAGTGTACATGGTAAAAATTATCGCATAATCTTCCACCCCTTCACCTCCATTCACTCCTGTTTTCCCTCAAAACATATAAAACCTGGCCAGAACTTGGCCAGAACATCCACCAAACAAAAAGGGTCTACGCTTTTTACAGCATAAACCCTTGAAAATGTAGCCTTTCGGCTGTGGGCCCACCAGGGCATGATCCTGGGACCCTCCCGACACATGTCGGGATGCAATAACCAACTGAGTTTTTTATAAGATTTTTTATAAACAAAAAAGCAGCTATCAACTTTCGTTCATAACTGCTTGATTTTAAAGTGGGCCCACCAGGGCATGATCCTGGGACCCCCTGATTATGAGTCAGGTGCTCTAACCAACTGAGCTATAGGCCCAAAGAACATTACTGCTCTTTTAAGGGTTGCAAAAATATGAAAATTTATTCAAAATGAGAAGTATGCAAAAAAATACTCATTAATTTTGTAAAGCATTCTAATTAGCACCTTCCAGCAACTTAAGTAACAGGCTATCCATTTTTAAGATAAAAACAGTTTTATATAACTTTTTTACTTGAATAAGCAGCCCCATCGGGGCAGCCTGTCTGTAGCAAACAAAAAAATACCATCTTTATTAAGCTCCGTAGGAGCGACCTGTATAATATCCCATTTAAATTACACACAATTATGTATTCATATTTTAATTGCGTTGATTGATTGGCATTTGCATAATTCATAATATCATTAATTAATCATGCACGAACAGGTCACCCCTACGGGGTTTTGTGGTGGTATGTTTGATATTCTTTGCTACGAACAGGTAGCACCTACGGCGCTGATAAGAGTTGGATCATCAAAGAAGCAGCGTATAAACAGTACTGTATAGATTTATAACTATTATTGCAATTAGCTTATCTGCAAGGAAAACATGCTATCAATAAACCGAAATAAAAATCGATTGTAAAATATTAAAAAATATTACACCCAATTAGATACGTATTTATCCGTATTTATCCGGTTTTAGATACGATTCCCCCTCCTCTTTTATAATCCCTTTTTTACCCCCACCTCCTGCTGCATGCGCTTTACAGCAGTATTTACCAGTTGTACTGTTGGTTTCCAGTTAATATTAAACTTGTTCTGCATGATCTCTACCCCGTTGGTACCATGCAGGTTAAAGGAGGGTGTTAATTGTTTATTGGTTGAAAATAGACTGGTCTGCTGAATGGTATTGTTACTAAAAGTTAATTTATCTACACTTTTTGCCATTAACAATGGTGCATCATACACATTAAACGTATTGTTTACCAATCTAATATTTCGATGTACATACTTGCCTGCTTGTTCTTCATGATTTTCCGGGACAATGGCTATCACATAATTATCCGGTGCCGAGTTGTACCCGCATTCATTAAAGGTATTGTTCCGAATCAGCACATCATTTACCGCGCCCGACTCATACCAGCTTTGGGCATCATTGGCTATTAAAATAGCATGCATTCCCATTCGATGAAATA
>JBIIAP010000143.1:0-7093 GCA_044239855.1 Sediminibacterium sp.
CATGCAATATCTGGTGATATGAGTGAAGGAATGAAAATACGATGGAGAAACATCAGCATACAAACAACTAACCTCAATCCGTCTCCATCTGATAATACACCCGTAATTAATTTAGTAAAAAACAACTTGTCTGATCAAGAAAAAAATCAAGGGTTTAAATTATTGTTTAACGGGCAAGATTTTACAGGATGGAGGGCTGTTCATGGCACTAAAATGCCTGAAAAGCGATGGAATATTGTGGATGGTGAAATGGTGGTTAGTCCTTCTGATGGGTCAGAAACAGGAAATGATATTGTAACAGAAGATCAATATCAATCCTTCGAATTGGTTTTTGATTTTAAACTGTCAGAGGGTGCGAATTCAGGAATCAAATATTTGGTGAATGAATCATTCGAATCTCAAGGAAAATCAGGTATTGGATTAGAATATCAAATTTTAGATGACGAAAAACATCCCGATGCTAAGCAAGGTGTTGTTGGCAATAGAACACTGGCAAGTTTGTATGATTTAATTCCTTCTTATAAGTTAGACAAGAGGTTTCAACGTAAGATAGGAGATTGGAACCAGGGAAGAATAATCGTATATCCAAACAATATTGTTCAACACTGGTTAAATGGATTTAAAGTAATTGAATATGAAAGAAAGAGCAATATTTTTCAAGCATTGGTTGCTCGTTCTAAATATGAAAAATACAAAGGATTTGGGATGAATGAGAAGGGGAATATTCTATTACAAGACCATGGAAATAATGTTTCATTCAGAAATATTAAAATCAGAACAATTCTATAATTTAATTAGTTAACAATAGTTATGAATAATACTAGAAGATCTTTTATTAAAAAATCTGTTAAAGCAACTGCCGGGTTATATATAGCATCGGTTGGACTTTCAGCAAAAAGTTATGGAAAAATCATTGGTGCAAATGATCGGGTAAGAGTAGGCACAATTGGTTTTTCTGATAGATTCCGACAGTCATTATTCCCTTCTTTCCAAAACCATAATAAAGAACTCAATTTTGATTTAGTTGCTGTGTCTGATATCTGGAAAAAACGTAGAGAAGAAGGCGTTAGTTTCTTAAAAGAAAAAATGGGGCATGATATTGTTGGATGTAGAAATAATGAAGAATTATATGCATTAAAAGATATGGATGCGGTTTTTGTATCGACTTCCGATTTTCAGCATGCATTGCATGCGGTAGAAGCTGTTAAAGCCGGTTGTGACGCTTATGTTGAAAAACCATTCGCTGAAACGATGGAAGACAACAGACTCGCGCTTAAAGTAATTAAAGCTTCTGATAGAATTATTCAAATTGGTTCACAAAGAAGAAGCGGCGAAAACTATCAGGCTGCCGATCAGTTTATTAAAGCAGGCAAGTTTGGCAATATAACTATGGTAGAGCTAACCTGGAATGTTAATCAGCCCGGAAGATGGAGACGCCCGGGATTAGTAGCTCAATTAAATGAAGCAGATACAGATTGGAAAAGGTTCTTATTGAACCGGCCATTTGAAAAGTGGGATCCACGAAAATATTTAGAATACAGACTATTTTGGCCATATTCTTCTGGTATTCCAGGGCAATGGATGAGTCATCAAATCGATACAGTACATTGGTTTAGTGGCTTAAAACATCCAAGATCTGTTGTGGCAAATGGAGGAATTTATCAATGGAAAGATGGTAGAAAAAATTGGGATACCCTTACCGCAGTTTTTGATTATGGGACTCCGGATAATAGCCAGGGTTTTCAGGTGATGTTTTCTTCCAGACAGCACAATGGGGAAGAAACACCTTCCGAAGTCTATTTCTCTAATGGAGGAGAACTTAATTTAATAAACAATAAAGTTTCTGCTAAAGGTGGTTTAAGTAAAAAGATGGCAGCACAAATGGATATGCAAGAAAATTTATTACCTGATTTCGATTTAACCAACAAGTCTGTAAAAGTAGTTGCCTCTGCAAATACGGGAGGTGATCCGCTTACTTCAGGACATGTAAGAAATTGGATGGAATGTATAAGAAGTAGAAAGGAACCTAATGCACCCGTAGAAGCAGGATATTATCATTCTATTGCTAATATTATGACTACAGCTGCTTCCAGAACAGGGTATAAAGCTACTTTTGATGAAAATACACAAGAAGTAATGGTAAACGGTAAAGTATTTAAATATTAAGTCTGTAATGACTATTTAGTGGTGTTTTTTAATATTAAAATTTGAGGAAGGCTGGTGCCGCTTTTCATTACTATAGATGTAACATCCAAGGCCTTGTGAAAATACGAGCCAAGTATAATATCTTGGTCGCCATCTTTATCAAAATCACATACCTCCATAGTCAACCACTTTCCATTACCTGTTTCTGTTGAAACCAAAGGTTGAAAATTCATATTGCCTTTATTTTCCAAGTAAACAAAGCCATCTTCAGGATGTTCAGGATTATCATAAAATGAAATAGCAGCTATGTCAACATCTCCATCCTGATCAAAATCCGAAGCAATGGCTTTACTTGCACCATATATTGGAAAGAAATAAGTTTGATTAAAATGGTTCTTACCATCGTTAGTAAATATTCTCACCCCGTGATAATTTTTTCGAATAGGAGACAAGTCCCAATTGTCGCCATTAGTCATCAGGATATCCATAAATCCGTCTTTGTTGAAATCAAATAATTCAATATTGCTTGAGCCAAATACGGGAGAAAATTGTTGAACTATATTTTCGCTGAATACGCCATTGCCTTTATTTTGAAACAACGAAATACCTTCCTTCGATTGTGCAAAAAGCACCAAAATATCTTTTAATCCATCTTCGTTAAAATCATAAACTATTGCTTTTCTTGCCCCTTGCTGTTTTTTTAAAATATGTTCTTTAAGCGGGTTGCCACTTTCAAACCAAGATAATTTTCCCGTATGATTTCCAAATTGACAAACCACTAAATCGTTAACCCCATCTCCATTAATGTCTTCATTTGCGAACTGTACTGGCCTTGCCAATCTCTCTAAATTAACACCAATAGGTATTGTTCGGGCAACTGTATCTAATGTAAATAGCTTGCCGGATTTTTCCTCCGAAGGAACAAATGAACCAATGCACAATAGTTGTGACATTTCATTATTGATGAAATTTACATCAACCGGTGGACTGGTCGTTTGCCAATAGCCTGATAATTGCATATTGGGCTGCATTACATATAATTCATTACCCGCATCACCAATATAAAGCGATTGAACGGTTGTGTCAAATTTTAATAAACAGGTTCGTGGAGATTTTTTGTCACCTATGAATACTGGTTCTGCCTTAAATAGTGAAAGTGATCTAACATAATTTGAGTTTGAAGAAGATAAAATTGGTTTTGCAGGTGCATTTTTTTTGTAGTATGCAACAATCCTATCCCAATCGGCTCTTTTGATAATTTGTTTATTTGGATAAATATTTAAAGCAAGCATCCTTTCTTTTTCGTCTGTAGAAATTTCTTCATAGGGATTTTCCTGCTTGTTTCTGATTCCTAATCTCCATCCCATATTGGGAAGTACATTATTGGTCCATGTTTCTTGATCTAACAAGGAGGGAGATGGGAAAAGATGACAAGTAGCACAATATATTTTTGCTAATGCTTCCCCACTTAAATCCTTTATTCCCTCTTTGTAGTTAGGGCTATTTTGGTTGCTATTATTTATAGATGTACTTGAAGCAATGATAGCAATTGAGCACGCAAATAATAGCAGCAATATTATTTTTTTCAGGTTCATCTATACTATTTTTTAAAGTTTACATCTAATTCGTCTATATATATGCTCGGTTGGTATGCAACTTCTTAAAATGGCATTTTTGCATAAGTTACTATTGAAATAGTGGTATATCTTGTGAAATTAGCATTAAACTTAAGCAAATTATCCGATTTTGCTTAAAATGGTTTAATTTAAATGTACCTAACAAGGATCATTAGATTTAGTAAATTTTATTTAAACAATGCAATATGCGAACAGGTATTCTTATCTTATTAGTAATCTTTTGTGTGAATGCTGGTAAAACCCAGTCAGTATCTACTTTTAAAGAGTACAATAAAGTTTTTACTACTTACGATTTCTCAGATCCAGATCCGGTTCCGAATACTACAAAAATATATCCTTATTTTAGGTATGATGGATATGCTCACCAAAGTATTCAAAAAGAATGGAAAGTGGTTGAACTGGAAAACGATTATTTAAAAGTAATGATCTTGCCACAAATTGGAGGTAAAATTTGGGCTGCAATTGATAAAAAACTCGATACCTCATTTATTTATTTTAATCATGTTGTTAAGTTTAGAGATGTTGCCATGCGGGGTCCCTGGACAAGTGGCGGAATTGAAGCAAACTATGGTATTATTGGGCATACCCCTAATTGTGCCACACCTGTAGATTATACGGTAATAAAAAATGAAGATGGCAGTGTAAGCTGTACTATTGGGGTGCTTGATTTATTATCCAATACACAATGGCGAATGGAAATAAACTTGCAGAAAGACAAAGCTTATTTTACTACCCGTTCATTCTGGTATAATACTACAGGGATTGAACAACCATTTTATCATTGGATGAATGTTGGAATTAAAGTGGATGGCCAACTCGAATATATTTATCCGGGCAATTATTATATAGGTCATGATGGTGATCATCACGCATGGCCTGTTAATGAAACCAATCGTAAGGATTTATCTTTCTATGACAACAATGATTTTGGGGGATATAAATCCTATCATGTATTTGGAAAACTTACGAATTTCTTTGGAGCCTATTATCATAAAAATGATTTCGGAATGGTTCGTTATGCAAATTATGATGAAAAGGCAGGCAAGAAAATTTGGATATGGGGACTCTCTCGTCAAGGGATGATTTGGGAAAAATATTTAACAGATAACGATGGTCAGTACTCAGAAGTTCAGTCAGGCAGATTGTTTAATCAAAATGCTGAAAAAAGTATGTACAGTCCATTTAAGCACCATCATTTTACTCCATATGGAACCGACGATTGGAAAGAATATTGGTATGCAGTATCAAACACTAAAGGAATTACTACGGCTAGTAACTTTGGTGCTTTTAATTTATTAAAAAATAATAATAAATTACACATTTATTTTGATCCGGTTCTGAAGATGGAGGATACGTTGACTATTATAAATAAAGGGAATGACGTTGTGTTTAAAAAACAATTTTCAGTGCTGCCACATCAGTTATTAGCAGACTCTTTTTTATACAATGGATCAGTTAATGACCTGCAAATCAAATTGGGAAATAATCAATACAGCTATATCGCTGATTCTAATTTCTATTCGTTAAACAGGCCTGTTGAAGCACCGACTAATTTTGATTGGAATACCTCCTATGGGTTATATGTTAAAGGCCGTTCCTATATGGATCAAAAAATGTTTTCAGAAGCTGAATCTAATTTAGTTAATAGCTTGAAAATAGATAACAACTATTTACCTTCTATGGTACAGCTCGCTATGATTAAAATAAGAAATTTTAATTATCAAGATGCATTGTCTTTATTAAAGAAAGCTATTAGTATTGATACGCACGATGCGCAAGTGAATTATTATTATGGATTGGTGAATGAACTATTGAATAAAAATATAGATGCAACAGATGGTTATAGTATTGCATCTATTTCAAGTGAATATAAATCAGCTGCGTATACTTCATTAGCTAGACTGTTTTTGAAAAATGGGGAATACAATAAATGTATAGCATATACACAAAAGGCAATTGAATTTAATGCGAGAAATATTATTGCGCTACAATTACAATTAGTGGCTTACAGAAAATCGAATAACATTGTTGCAGCGAATCAAACTATACAATCAATTCAGGCAATTGACCCACTTAATCATTTTTCTGCGCACGAAAAGCATTTAATTACGGGTAAAAAAAATGATGCAGATAATTTCATTACAAATATTAAAAATGAAATGCCCAACGAAACTAAATTTCAGATTGCTGCTGAATATGTAGAAATGGGTTTGCATGCCGAAGCTTTAGAAGTAGTATCTCACTGTGATCAAACAGCATTAACTAATTATTGGTCTGCTTATTTATCAATGAAACTTCTTTTGCCTTATGAAAATTATTTAAATAGTGCAAAGTTGCAATCGCCAGATTTCGTATTTCCCAATCGATCTGCAGATTTTGATGTATTGAATTGGATTACAAGTGTTTCAGACGATTGGAAAGCTCGTTATTTTTTAGCCATATTATATAGAGATCGAAACAGATTAGCTGAAGCTAAAGAATTAGTGCGCTCATTG
Organism: Sediminibacterium sp.; assembly: GCA_044239855.1. Classification (GTDB taxonomy): domain Bacteria; phylum Bacteroidota; class Bacteroidia; order Chitinophagales; family Chitinophagaceae; genus Sediminibacterium. Next base: position 6,278 of record JBIIAP010000143.1, read on the forward strand.
AAAGTACTCCCCAATTATGCTCCTTTTTATGTATTCAGTGCACAGCTTTTTGAAAATCAAGATGATAACGCCGTTTTACTAGACTTAAAGCAGGCTCATAAGTTAGCACCAGAACATTGGCGATATGTGAAGCATTTAGTGGAATACTATTTAAGACATAAAAATTATACCGAAGCACTAAATATAGTGGAACCTTACTTTCAAAAAAATCAACAAAACTATATCATAGGAATGTTGTATGTAAAATCATTCATCTTGAATGAAAGATATCTGGAGGCTAATGCACTATTGGCTAAATTAAATATCATTCCATTTGAAGGGGCTACACAGGGTCATGAATTGTACAGAGAAGTTAAAATAAATTTAGCTTTAATGGAACTGAATAAGAAAGATTATAACAAAGCCAAACGCTTTTTAGAAGAAGCCCAACTTTGGCCTGAAAATTTAGGGGTAGGAATGCCTTATAAGGAGGATATTGATGACCGGTTAGAAAATTGGATTACTTATTTGATTGCTAAGGCAGAAAAAAGCAGCATGGCGATAACGAATAATTTGTTGAATAAAATACTAGCATTTGCCCCTGCAATAGACAATACAGTTGCTAATTTCTATACTTCTAATCATTGGATAACCTATTTGGCATATTCAAAATTGGGAAAGGAATCAGCCGGTAAATCTTGGTTGATCAACCAAGTTTCTAAACATCCTAAGTCTTCTTCAAATGATTGGTTAAAAAATAAAATCAATAAAACTAATTCATCAATCAATCGGTTAGAAATTAACCTAGATGTTACTGCTAAGCTGATAGATAAGTTG
>JBIIAP010000144.1:0-7086 GCA_044239855.1 Sediminibacterium sp.
GCTTTAGCTAATAATAAAGCACAGCCATTGTTGCTACCGGCAGGTTTTACCAACACCCATCTTTTTTGTGGGGTGAGTTGCGTATCTTCTATTAATTGAAATCCCAAAATTTGGGTGTAAAATTGAATGGCTTCATCGTAGTCGTTTACTACAACACTGATATGGGCTAGATTTTGTTCCACCATTTTTTGCTGTTATTTTAATTAGGAAGGTAATGCTTTTTGAAAAACGGGGCGACTTAGTATTTTCGGTTGATTGATTTTTACTTGAATGAATAGGTTTTCATTCAGCCGCCAATCATGGCGGGCTACATTAAAAAAAATATCCGCCAATCATGGCGGGCTACATTAAAAAAAATATCCGCCAATCATGGCGGGCTACATTAAAAAAAATATCCGCCAATCATGGCGGGCTATATTAAAAAAAATATCCGCCAATCATGGCGGGCTACTTCAACAAATCACAGGGTTTTAGCCCGGTATGTTTTTTAAATGCTGCGGAAAAATGAGAAATAGAGGAATAGCCTAATAATGCGGATACATCTGTAACGCTAAGGCTTTTTTCGTAGAGCAGATATTTGGCATGTTCCATTCTTTGTTGTTGGTAAAAATCAAAAATAGTGGTGCCAAACACTTCTTTAAAACCTTTCTTCAGATAGCACTCATTCATGGCGACTTTGCGGCTCAATTCCTTGATGGTGATGGGGTCACCTATGTGTTGCAATAATATTTCCCGGGCTTGATAAATACGATCTCTGCCACTTTCATCAGCCAAAAATTTACAGCTAAATCCTTCTTCTTTTTCATCCACCAAACAATCGATGCTGTACAACAATAACTCATGTACTTTGGCATTAACAAAAATATTTTCTAAAGAACCGGTATAACTATGATTTAAGAGGGCATCGAGCGCATATCGTTTCTTAGTACAAAGTGGGAAAGTTTTAGTGAAGGCATTGGGATGTTTGAATGCCAATACCTCATCTTTTCTATTGCTTACTTTGATGTTGTGTACAAACTGGTGTAAAAATGTTGCAGTAAAATGAAAGGTAAATACGTCGATGGTTTGATGCTTTCCGTTGCAGTTTAAAGTAGGTAATTGTCCGCATTCTCCACAAACTCTTTCGGCACAATACTTATTTCCTGTGATGCAATAACGTAATTCTAAATAATTCTCTTTTGGGCGACTTTCATTGTAATGGTATACCAACATACCAGTATCTTCTGCTACCCATGAGTGTTGTGCATAATAGCGGCGAATATTGTATTGAATAGAGCCTGGAATATGTTGCTCTTTTTGGTATAAAAGATCCATGTTTCCGGCTATTCCATTACGTTGTGCAGATTTCAATATATCAAGTGCCTGACTCATTGTATTGCAAAATTAATGTATAAACATCTATTTTTCAAAAAAGCAGGTATTTTAAACTGTTAAAATGGGGAAAACTAGGGTATTTCTATTAGGGAATTGGCCTTTAAATTAAGTAACTTTGTAAGCTTGCATAATTTAAAAAAGCAATACAGAAAAGCCTTTATGAGTGAAGAATTAGATCAACAACACGAAGCGGAAAATAAGAATTACGGTGCGGATAGCATTCAGGTTTTAGAAGGTCTGGAAGCGGTTAGAAAAAGACCTGCCATGTACATTGGAGATGTGGGCATTAAGGGTTTGCATCATTTGGTGTATGAAGTAGTAGATAACTCCATAGATGAGGCCCTTGCAGGTTATTGTAAGCATATTGGGGTTACCATTCACGAAGACAATTCCATAAGTGTACAAGATGATGGTAGAGGTATCCCGACTGCCATGCATACCAAAGAAAAAAAGAGTGCGTTGGAAGTGGTAATGACCGTATTACATGCCGGGGGTAAATTTGATAAAAACACGTACAAGGTTTCCGGCGGTTTACATGGTGTGGGGGTGAGTTGTGTGAATGCTTTAAGTACCAAGCTTCATGTAACTGTACAAAGAGAAGGTAAGATTTTTGAGCAGGAATATGGCATTGGTATCCCTAAATATGCCGTTCGTGAAATAGGTACAAGTGAAATTACCGGCACCAGAGTTCATTTTTGGCCTGATACCAGTATTTTTCAGGAATCGGTTTACAGAAAAGATATTTTAGAGGGCAGATTAAGGGAATTGTCTTTTTTAAATAGAAAAATAAGCATCACCCTAACCGACTTACGTGAAAAAAATGATGCCGGTGAGGCATATAACAAGGTTTTTTATAGTGAAGGAGGAATTGTGGAGTTTGTACAGATGCTGGATCAAAATGGCAACCGAGTTCCTATCATTGCAGCGCCATTATATGTGGAGGGTTTAGATGAAGCTACCAACGTTGCAGTGGAAGTGGCTTTAACTTATAATGATGATTACAAAGAGCATATTTTTTCTTATGTAAACAACATCAATACTATTGAAGGTGGTACACACGTTACCGGATTCAGACAAGCATTAACGCGTGTATTTAAAAGCTATGGCGATAAGGAAGGATTATTTGAAAGAGCCAAGGTATCTGTAGAAGGAGATGATTTCAGAGAAGGGTTGAGTGCCATCATATCTGTTAAAGTGCCTGAACCGCAATTTGAAGGACAAACTAAAACAAAACTAGGAAATAGTGAAGTAAGTGGTGTGGTACAAACCACGGTTGCGCGTGCATTAGAAGCTTATTTAGAAGAAAACCCGAGAGAATCTAAACAGGTTATCTCTAAAATTATACTTGCTGCACAAGCTCGTGTTGCTGCTAAAAAAGCACGCGATATGGTTCAGCGTAAAACGGTGTTGAGTGGCGGCGGATTACCGGGTAAGTTAGCCGATTGTAGTGAACGTGATCCTCAAAAATGTGAGTTATACCTGGTGGAGGGAGACTCGGCAGGTGGTACCGCCAAGCAAGGGCGCGACAGAAGCTATCAGGCTATTTTACCATTAAGAGGTAAGATTCTGAACGTAGAAAAAGCCATGGAGCATAAGATCTATGAGAACGAAGAGATCCGTAATATGTATACGGCTTTAGGTGTAACCATTGGAACGCCGGAAGATCCCAAAGCATTGAATACCACCAAACTACGTTATCATAAGCTCATTATCATGACCGATGCCGATGTAGATGGATCACATATTGCTACCTTAATCCTTACCTTTATCTTCCGATACATGAAAGAATTGGTAGAACAGGGAGGGGTATACATTGCACAACCGCCACTTTATTTAGTAAAAAGAGGAAAAGAGCAAGTATACGCCTATAACGAGGAGCAGCGTAAGGCGCTGATTGAAAAGTTAGGTGCGGGTAAAGAAGACAGTGTTACAATACAGCGATACAAGGGACTTGGTGAGATGAACGCAGAGCAATTATGGGAAACCACTATGGATCCGGCACGCAGAACTTTGAAAAGAGTTACAATTGAAAGTGCAGCAGAGGCCGACAGAATATTTAGTATGCTGATGGGTGACGAAGTGGCTCCGCGCAGAGAGTTCATCGAAAGCCATGCGAAGTATGCAAAAATAGATGTGTAATTGACTGATTCGAATAAAGGAAATGCTGCTGTATTGAGCATTAGCAAATTTCGCAACAAAAAAGTTTACTATTCATTAACAATAAATTCTAAAAAATGGACACTTCAAAAATGATTAAAGCATACTGCCTTAAAACAAAGGAAAAAAATGTTCCTATGCAAGATGCGGTGATTACTAAGACAGCAAAAGGTGGTTTTATGGCAGGTGGCCATGATGGAAAAGGCAACAAAATGGCGGCAATTATGAGTGAAGCGAAAGCGATGCAAGCAATTGCTGATGGTGTTGCTAAAAAAGGATTCTAAGTACAACTTATAATACTTAAATGAGCCGGTAAGTGTTGTACTTATCGGTTTTTTTATGCCTCCATCAATACTACCACGCCTTTGTGCATTAACTGGAGAAAGCGCAACATTTCTGCCATCGTTTTTATATTGTCGACCACCAATAAAAACATTTTACCTGTTTGTTTTAGCCTTGCTTTATTCGTTCCCGTTTGTAGATAGTCTAACACCCTTTTAAATAGATCTGACTCGAAATAAGGTGAGTCTGGGCGATTGATAAAATAACAACGCAGGGTATTGTCTTTAAGTGTCATTTTCTCAAATCCTATATCTACGGCCAACCATCTACATCTTACCGTGGTAAACAAATCTTCCACTTCCGCAGGAATGGGGCCAAACCGATCTAACATTTCATTATAAAATGCATTTAATGACTGATCATCTTCACAATTATCCAGGCGAGTGTATAAGGAAAGACGCTCTGCAATGCTTTCTACATAACTATCCGGTATGAGTATTTCTAAATCAGAATCGATGGTACAATCACTTACAAAATCATCTTGCTTGCTGATCTCTTCTTTAAATAATTCTTTAAAAGAAGTTCGCTTTAATTCGCGGATCGACTCTTCTAAAATCTTTTGGTACATTTCAAAGCCAATTTCAGCCATAAAGCCACTTTGCTCTCCACCCAACATATTACCGGCACCACGTATATCTAAATCGCGCATGGCAATTTGAAAACCGCTACCTAAATCACTAAACTGTTCCAATGTTTGCAAGCGTTTACGAGAGTCGGCAGGCAATGTACTCATTGGTGCTAGTAAATAACAGAATGCCTTTTTATTACTACGCCCTACCCTACCCCTTAACTGATGCAAATCGCTCAATCCAAAATGATGCGCATTATTAATAATGATGGTGTTTACGTTGGCGATGTCCACGCCACTTTCAACAATGTTGGTACAAACCAATACGTCGTATTTTTTATCGATAAAATCGAGGATTCTTTCTTCTAACTCATTGCCTTCCAATTGTCCATGTGCAAACCCAATACTTAAATCCGGACAAAGTCCCTGAATCATTGCGCACATTTCGGCCAAGCCCTGCACTCTGTTATGAATAAAGAAAACCTGACCGCCGCGCTCTGTTTCAAAATAAATACTTTCTCTTATGAAATCATCATTAAAAACATGCACTTCGGTTTGTATAGGCTGCCTGTTTGGAGGAGGGGTATTAATAATACTTAAATCTCGGGCGCCCATTAAACTAAATTGCAAAGTACGTGGAATGGGTGTAGCAGTAAGGGTTAGGCAGTCTACATTGGTTTTTAGCGTCTTTAATTTTTCTTTATGACCAACCCCGAATTTTTGCTCTTCATCAATAATCATGATCCCCAAATCCTTAAATTTCACTTCTTTTCCTAAAATGCCGTGGGTGCCAATAATGATATCTATTTTACCTTCTGATAGTTTTTGGAAAGTGTCTTTTTTTTCTTTGGCCGATTTGAAACGGTTAACAAAATCAACCGTAACAGGAAAATCTTTTAATCGATCTTTAAATGTTTTATAATGTTGGAAAGCAAGAATGGTTGTAGGAACTAACACTGCAGCTTGCTTGCCATCTACTACAGATTTAAATGCAGCGCGGATAGCTATTTCAGTTTTACCAAAGCCTACATCACCACAAACCAAACGATCCATGGGCGATTCGCTTTCCATATCTTTCTTTACATCGGCAGTAGCTTTACTTTGATCGGGTGTGTCTTCGTAAATGAAAGAAGCTTCCAACTCGGTTTGCATATAGTTATCGGGCGTATGCGCATAACCATGTTGTGCCTTACGTTGGGCATACAGCTTAATTAAATCAAAGGCAATTTCTTTTACTTTGGCTTTGGTTTTTTCTTTGAGCTTGCTCCAAACATCGCTACCCAATTTGTTTATTTTAGGAACAGTGCCTTCCTTCCCGGTGTATTTAGAAATTTTATGGAGTGAATTGATGTTTACATATAAAATATCGGTGTCTTTGTAAATAATACGCACAGCTTCCTGAATTCTGCCGTTTACTTCTAATTTTTGCAAACCGCTGTAAGTACCAACGCCATGGTCTATATGTGTTACATAATCGCCGGGTTGAAGGTCGCGAAGTGTTTTAAGCGTAAGGGCTTTGTTTTTATTGTACGCCTGTTTTACTTTGTATTTATGATATCGTTGAAATATTTGGTGATCGGTGTAGCAAACTACTTTTAATTCATGATCAATAAAGCCTTCGTGAATACTGGTGCCAACGGGAGTGAATTGTATTTCGGTATTTAAATCGGTAAAAATACTATTGAGTCGCTCTAGTTGTTTTACTTGCTCAGCAAACAGATAAATGGCATAACCTGCGTTTTCATGTGCTTTAAGGTCTTTAATAAGCAAATCGAACTGTCGGTTAAAAGCGGGTTGCGATTTGGTATTGAATTCAATTTCAAAAGAGGCAAAATGCGGTTTATAGCCAAACTCAACGGTAGTGCGTACTTGCAGTAACTCTTTAATAGCCGGGGCTTTTATAAAGTCGGTCCAGTGAATTTCTTTTAATACATGAATATCGTCTGTTTCTTCCAAGTTGTTTTGCAACAGCCCATCTTGTTGAAGACTTAAAAAACCTACTAAATCTTCTTCCTGAACATTAATTTTTTCTTCAATCACATCCCAATCTTTCATCCACAAAATGGTGTTCTCTGGTAAGAATTCTAACAAGGAGATTTTATTTTCACTGCCTTCTCCAAAGGTTTGTGGTAATTGATCTACATTAGGAATGATATTGACCTGTAATAATTTTCGTTCGCTCAGCTGTGTTTCCGGATCAAAAATCCGAATGCTATCAACTTCGTTGCCAAATAATTCTACCCTGTATGGTTTCTCATTTCCGAAAGAATAAATGTCTAAAATTCCACCACGGAGAGCAAATTGACCAGGTTCATACACAAAATCAGTTCTTTCAAAACCGTACATAACAAACAAGTCCATTAAGCTTTCGGGATTAATGGTGTCGTTGGTTTTGATGCTGATGATGTTACTGCTGATGGTAGCAGGTTGAATAACTTTTTCGAAGATGGCTTCGGGGTAGCTGATGATGATTTTTTTATTTCCGCCCCGAGATAATTTAGTTAAGGCTTCTGTTCGAAGCATTAAATGAGAACTGTTGAGTAGTTTAAAATTCTTTCTATTTTTAAAGGAAGATGGGAAATAAAATAAATCTAAAGCGCTGGTTAAGTTTTCTACGGTATTATGAAAATAAGCCGCTTCTTCAG
>JBIIAP010000145.1:0-7080 GCA_044239855.1 Sediminibacterium sp.
TCAATAAAAATGACGAATCATTTACGCCGGCTTTTCCTAATGCAGATTACTGGAGTAACTCCGTACATTGGGATTGGGCAGTTCATCCAAACGATAGAGAAAAAGCTTCTTTTCTAAAAGAAAACATTTTACCTATTCAGGAAACTGGTCGTTTAAAAATGGTAGATGTGCCCACTAATGAATTTGATGAAAATAATTTATTGAGCACCACTGAATTTACTTCGGAGGTAAGTGTGCGTTTTGTAAATGGACACACCCGGGCAATGATGCTTCCCCAGATTAAATACAAGGGCAAGACGATAGTTTATATGGCCGACTTGCTCCCGTCTGTTGCACATATACCTATGCCATATATTATGGGATATGATATGTTTCCGCTTACTACACTAAAAGAAAAAAAATCATTTTTGCAAGAAGCAGTAGATAATAATTATGTGCTGTTTTTTGAACACGACCCTTTCAATGAATGTTGTACGGTACAACAGACCGACAAAGGCATTAGGGTTAAAGAAACATTTAAACTAGCCGACCTTTAGTTTTAGTAAAAGCTTTGCTATCTAAATGAAATCATTGAACTAAGCGGATACCGGAGGTTGTGATAACCCATCATATCTACTTTTACACTACCCACAGTAATTGGGCTTTCAATTCTCAGTGGAATATGATTCGGATCGTCTGATACCCAAACAGTCATTTTTTCTCCCCCGGAAAAAATAGTACCCTGCACCAACAATGGACTAAACTTAATTGCATTAAACTTTCCATACCTGGTTTTTACTTCTTCCTTACCCAGGTATTTAATATATAAATTGAAAACTTCGTTGTCTAAAAACATGCTGAATGGAATCTTGTCGCCTACAGTATATTTTTCATAATCAATATTTCTGGCATAATATATGGCACTTAATACATCCTGAATACAGGGCGGAATTTTCACCACTCCTTTATTAGAAACAGCCGTATTAACAGACTTGTTAAATGTCACATTCTCATTAATCTTATAACCACCTTCCTCTACATTTCTTAAAAACTTTAGTGGTTGTAAGGTTGCGGTATCAATGAAAGATTCATATTTATCTCGCACTTTAAAGATCCAGTCGTAGCGTGAATTTGAAGTGCCTATGCCTGTAACATGGTATACCGGTTTTAATGCCATTTTCTCTACCCCTACAGAGAAATTTGCTGTTCCAGCATTTACATATATTCCGATAACAGCATAAAAAATATTATAGTCGATACTTTCTCCCGCCTGAAATGCTTTGTTTTTAAGACCGCAAAAGTCATCTCCTTCAGAAAAGGAGGAAAACATAAACAAGCTGCACAATAAAAATAAGAGTGCTTTCATTTTATATTGTTTTATTTCTGAAAAATCTAAGACCCAGAATAAATATACTCCCTGCAATTGCCGGCAGTATTAAATTAATGATCCAAATTCCTGCGGCAGTTGCAATGATGCCTATGTGATTACTACTTAATAGCCCGAATAGTAATAAACTAACTTTTCCTCTAAAACCTAATTCAGCCAATGCAATGGTTGGAACAATTGCCAACACTAAAAACATTACCCCCACCAATGCAAACGCATCTAACCAATATACATTCACCTGAAACAATCTCAACAGCAAATAATATTGAAACAAAAACACAAAATATCTGCCAAAAGAAAGTGACAATAATCTGATTAATTCTTTCCAGTGAAAATCTTCTAACTTCTCCACAAAATGCCTGTGTCGGGCAATGAATGGAATTTTCTCAAAGAGTTCAATTAATCCCGATAATCGGAAATAAGCCAGGGTAAACAAAACCACTCCTACAGTAATAACATATATCAATCCATCTAACCAAAAAACAGATAAAACATCTAATTGCTTATGAATATCTAAAATAAAAATTCGCATATAGAGCAGCGACAATGCGCCCATAACGAAGGTTACAATAATTTGCGCCATACTACCCACAAAAGACAATACTACTCCACGCATTCTATTCCCATCGTTTAAAAAAGCTGCCCTGCCCGCTGATTCGCCAATTCTATTAATGGTATTAAATCCTAAAGCCTGGCCGGCTAATATTGCCCTAAATGCACTGATGAAAGATATTTGCTCTACCCCACTAATTTGTAGTTGCCATTTTCTTGCTTCAATACCCCAGTTCACCAACATTAGGCCTATAACGGTAATTAAAATCCAAGCGTTTGATTGATGCAAAGATGCTTTGATAACAGACCATGATTGTTGCACATCTCTCTGATGTTGAATCTGCTCATAAATGGAATAAGAAAGCCAAATAAAAAGAACCGGTCCAATAATATAATTGAGAATGTTTTTTTGTTGCTTTGTCAAGAATTTTCTTTTTACAAAGATACGGCTTACTATATTCGAATACTGTTAACCTTTCTCTATTTAAAGCCTTAATTTCGAATAATCTATGAGATATGATGCAATAATTATGGGAGTGGATCCGGGTAGCCAATTAATGGGTTACGCTGTTATTGCTATTCATAAAAATATACCGCAATTACTGGTAATGGACGTTTTAAAACTTACCAAAGAAAAAGATATCTATGCCCGACTAGAGATGATTCATACTAAAATTGTAGCATTAATCGCTCAGTATCAACCAAACTCATTTGCCATTGAAGCTCCTTTTTTTGGCAAGAATGTACAAAGTATGTTAAAACTAGGTAGGGCGCAAGGTGTAGCGATTGCTGCTGCTATGCAATCGAAATTACCTGTAACAGAATACGCACCCAAAAAAGTAAAACAATCTATTACCGGCAACGGCAATGCCGATAAAGATCAGGTATGGAAAATGTTGCAGGTTATTTTAAATATTACCGAAAAACCTCAGTATTTTGATGCAACAGACGCTTTATCTGTAGCGCTTTGTCACTATTTTCAGCAAAAAATACCCACTTCTAAAAACACCGCTACTACACCCAAGAAAAAAGCTAAAAGTGGGTGGGACGATTTTTTGGCCAAAAACCCGGAAAGGTTAAAGAAATAGACTTAACTAGTCTGACTAGTATCAAAAAATTTGAGATAAAATCGCCGCCTGTACCTCTTTAAATTCGTCCGGTGTTAATTTTAGTTTAGGGCGATTAAAGTTTAAATCATCGGCACTATTAATGGGAGCCAAATGCAGGTGCGCATGTGGCACTTCTAACCCAATTACACTCATCCCACAACGATTGCAGGGGAATGCTTTTTCAATGGCTTTTGCAATGGGTTGTGCAAAAACCAATATTTGTGATAAATAGTTATTGTCTAAGTCAAAAAAACAATCGGTCTCTGTTTTAGGCACTATCAATACATGCCCTTTTACCAAAGGAAAAATATCTAAAAACGCAAAAAAATGCTCGTTTTCTGCGATTTTATAAGCAGGTATTTCCCCAGCAATGATTTTTGAAAAAATAGTCATACAACCAGATTAAACGGTGATGTCCTCAATTTTAAACTTCAGTACCCCGGTTGGTGCCTGAACTTCAGCAATGTCTCCTTTTACCTTACCCATCAAGCCCTTACCAATTGGCGATCCGGCAGAAATTTTTCCGGCTTTTAAATCAGCTTCCTTTTCTCCCACAATTTGATAAGTTACGGTTTTCTTAGTGGCCATATTGGTAATCGTAACTTTTGTTAAAATCGTTACTTTACTGGTATCAATGGATGCCGTATCTACAATTTTGGCATTGGCAATGGCCCCTTCTAATTGTTTTATTTTAGCCTCTAACATACCCTGTGCCTCTTTTGCAGCATCATACTCGGCATTTTCTTTTAAGTCCCCTTTCTCTCTGGCTTCTGCAATTGCTCTGGAAGCAGCAGGACGATCTACAGACTTCATACGATGCAAATCTTCACGCATTTTTTCAAATGTTTCCTTGGTAACATACATGGTATTCTCACTCATATAATGGCTTTATAATAGTCAAAAAAAATACAACGCCACATTTTACTGCGGCGTTGCACATATACAAATTTAAGACATTTGTTTAAATAACCATGCTAAATATCCAATTTTTTAACCATTACTTTGGCCATTTGCAAAAAAGCTTCCTGACTATAACCGGCTATATGCGGTGTTACTATTACGTGAGGATGTGCAGTTAATCGATGCAATTGGCGCCACTCGTCATCGGAATAAGTAGCAAATTTTTCATTCTCTAACACATCAATTCCCGCGGCTTTTATTTTTTTATTTTGAAGCGCATTAATTAAGGCTCCCGTATTCACTACCTTTCCCCGGCAAGTATTAATAAAGTAAGGCTGCTTAGCTAATGAGCTAAAAAATAAATCGTCTGCAAAATGAAAGGTTTCTGCTGTAAGTGGCAAATGAAGACTTACCACTTCTGCATCCGAAAAAATTTCTGACAAATCTGACTCCACAACATGCCCTTTAGAAAAGCCTGTTTTGTTTTTATCGTATGCTAAAACTTTTACGTCAAACGAGCTGAGGATTTTCGCAAATGCACTTCCAGTATTGCCATACCCTATAATTCCTACCGTTTTCCCTGTTAATTCATCTGCCCTGTTTTCTTCTCTTAACCATTCCGCATGTTTTACCTGATCATAACTTACGGTTATACGATTCATTAAATTTAACAACAAACCCAACGCATGCTCTGCCACTGCATTTCTATTTCCTTCCGGACTACTTTCACATTGTATCCCCTTTTCGGTTGCATAGGCTACGTCTATCAGTTCCATCCCACTCCCTAAACGCCCTATCCATTTCAACTGTTTTGCGGCATCCATTATTTCAGCATTAATTTGAAGCCTGGTAGTAACGACCAATCCAACAGCATTAACTATTTCCTCTTTAAGTTGCGCATAACTTATCTCCGGTACATATAAAACGGAATAGCCTTTATCAGTTAAATATGCGTTTAGCCAGGGATGGGTTTTGGCGGTAATAATTACTTTTTCAGGCATATCTTATTTATCTATAATTAAATTAATGGTCAACTGTTTAATGAATTTAAAAGCTATCCCATTCTGTAAGTTAAGGCAGCAAACTCCTCTACCGATAACTGCTCCGGCCTTTTAGTAAAAATAGCTTCCTGTAATACAGCAGCGTCAAAAAATGGCTTTAGCGGATTGCGCAACATTTTTCTTCGTTGATTAAATGCAGCTTTTACTAAAGTAAAAAAAGCTTTCTCACTTTTCATTTCAACCGGATTGGCCTTCCGCTTCAATCTAATTACTCCACTGGTAACTTTTGGAGGAGGATTAAAACTTCCGGGAGGTACATCAAACAAATATTCAACTTCATAAAAAGCCTGAACCAATACACTTAGTATTCCATAAACTTTTGAGTTAGGCTTAGATACAATTCTTTCTGCTACCTCTTTTTGAAACATTCCAATCATAACCGGCACCTGCTTTTTCCACTCTAAAACCCTAAAAACAATCTGTGTAGAAATGTTATAAGGGAAATTACCCACTAACACAAAATCGTCGTCAAATGGAACTGGTATATCTAAAATACTGCCTTCAATGATTTTATCCTTTAGGTCGGCATAAGTGTGTTTTAAATACTCCACTTTTTCATTGTCTAACTCAACTGCTTTAAATGTTACCCCTTTCAGGGGCAATAAATACTTAGTAAGGGCGCCACCGCCCGGACCAACCTCGAGTAATTGTTCGAAGGGATTTTCTTGTATAGACGCCAGTATTTTCTTACAAATTGATTCATCTGTAAGGAAATGCTGACCTAGCGATTTTTTGAGCGTATATTGCATCACTGCAAAAGTAGTATTTTAGCATCCTAAATTATGCCCCATGAGCAATGAAATACAAAAACCGGTAATTGGATTCAGTTGTGGTGACCTAAATGGTATTGGATTAGAGCTGATTATTAAAACACTTTCTGATCAAAGATTACTGGATTTCATTACCCCTATTGTATTTGCGAGTAACAAGACCATGAACTTTTACAGAAAAAGTTTGCCAGATGCGAATTTTAATTATTCCAGCATTAAAGATTTTACCCGCGTTAACCCTAAACAAGTGAACATTTATAACGTTTGGGAAGAAGAAGTGGTGATTACACCCGGGCAATTAAATGAAATCGGCGGCAAATACGCCCTTCTTTCTTTACAAGAAGCCACCAAAGCTTTAAAAGAAGGCCATATGCAGGGTCTGGTAACTGCCCCCATTCACAAAAAGAATATTCAATCAGCAGCATTCAACTACAGCGGACATACCCCTTATTTTAAAGATTACTTCAACGTTTCAGATGTTTTGATGTTTTTAGTGGCCGATAATATGCGGGTTGGACTGGTTACTGAACACGTTTCGGTAAATGATATTGCTCAACATATTACACAAGCTAATATCTTGAGTAAACTCAAAATCATGCACAACAGTCTGCAGAAAGATTTTGGCATCGATAAACCTAAAATTGCAGTGCTGGGCTTAAATCCGCATGCTGGTGATGAAGGATTAATTGGTAAGCAGGAAGAGGATGTTATCAAGCCTGCTATTAAAGAAGCCAAAAATACCATGCTGGCTTTTGGACCATATAGTGCTGATGCGTTTTTTGCGAGAGGTCAATACGAAAAATTTGATGGCGTTCTGGCCATGTATCACGATCAGGGTTTAATTCCTTTTAAATCAATGGCAATTGGTGAAGGTGTTAACTACACCGCTGGTCTACCGGTGGTAAGAACCAGCCCCGATCATGGAACAGCATTTGATATTGCCGGCAAGGGAAAAGCAGACCATTCTTCTTTTTTAGCCGCAACTTTTGGCTGTTTAGAAATCATTCAGCACAGACTAGGTTATGCTAATATGCGCATCAATCCACTGAAAAAAATGAGCGCCAGAATGTTGGCCAATGCGGTAGATGAAAGAATTGAAGAAAACGAAGGATAATTGTATCATGTTACAACTTGAAAATAAATACTTACGCATATCAATTAGTACCAAAGGCGCTGAGCTTCAAAGCATTTATCATAAAGAATTGGAGCTGGAATATTTATGGAGTGCTGATCCGGTTTTTTGGGGCAAAAAAAGCCCGGTACTCTTTCCAATTGTGGGTGGCTTAAAAGACAATACTTACCAATACAACGGTACTAGTTAT
>JBIIAP010000146.1:0-7034 GCA_044239855.1 Sediminibacterium sp.
AAATAATTTATTATATTATTTAATAAATTATGTAATTATTGTATAATATAAAATTTAAATAAATATTATATTATATTAATAAAAAAAAGTATAAAAAATTTTCTATATTTTTATGGTATACCAATACATAAGTCGTGAAAAACCCAACCTCCCCTAAGTTTTTTTGCGTTACTATCATTTGTTTTATTCTACAAAACATTAGTTCAGCTCAATTCCCCCAATTAATTCCGAATAAAATAGCGGCTTTATCTAAAAAATATAATTATAAATTAAAAAGTATAAACAAGTTGTCATCAAAAAATGAAGAGGTTAATGTTAAAAAAAATCTTTCTGCCAATTTCATTTCCTTCTTACCTGATACCAATAAAATGGATAACGAAGGTGAATTATTGGTAAAAAGAGATTTAGTGAGTGGAGTTGCGATTTTTATTAAAAAAGTAGGTGATAAAAATAAGACGCGAAGTCAATCAATTAATTCAGTTAAAATAAAGTTCGATACAATTCTTGCAACATTTGCTTATTTAGAAAGTATTAAACATGTATTAAAGATTAAAGATGCAACAAAGTCTTTTGAAATTACAACAATTATAAAAGATTCATTAGGTAAAACACATGTTAAGTTAAAGCAGCTATACAACGGGTTTAAAATTTATGGTACTGAAATAAGTGCTCATTTAAATAGTGCTGGTCAAGGAGAGCTATTTACCGGTTATTATGTTGATACTACATCCTTGTTTAGTTGTGTGCTAAAGCTATCACAAAAAGAAGCACTTGATATTGTTTTGTCTGATCTGGTAAAACAAAATAATATCAAAAAGCTAACACAAGAAGAATCTCAATTAGTTCAATATGCAGGACCGATAATAGACACTTTATTATATAGTAGAAACGACAACAAATTTTATACGCTTATTTATAAAATTAAAATTCGAAGTAACTTTCTCACAGAATGGGAATATTTTGTTGATGGTCAAACAGGGGAAATTATTAAATCATTAAACAAAAAATGTTCACTGGATGGTTCCTATGCTGCTTATTCCAAAGATTTAATGGATAAATTAGTAAAAGTAAATTCTTTTAAGCGAGGCGATCAATATTATCTATTAGATGTAACAAAACCGATGAATCTCAATAAAACTCAAGGAGTCATTTCAACATTTGATGGTAATGCATCTAAAATTAGCAATATAGAAATGCGTGAAATAGTTTCTTTAAATGGTATTTGGACAGATCCGAAATTGGTTTCAGCTCATAATAATGCAAGTAATGTATATGATTATTTTAAAAATGTGCATAACAGAAATTCAATTGATAATCAGGGAGGTAATATCATTTCTATAGTAAATGTAATAAGTGATGATAGTACTGAGTTAGATAATGCGTTTTATAATTATCCTGTAATTGTATATGGAAATGGTAATCACTTTTTTAAGCCGCTGGCACGAGCGTTAGATGTAGCCGCACATGAAATATCTCATGGGGTTATTAATTTCTCCGCCCAATTTGAGTATATGGGTCAGTCCGGCGCATTAAGTGAATCATTTGCAGATATTTTTGCTTCAATGGTTGATTCAACAAATTGGACAATAGGTGAAGATATAGTTAATCCCAATTATTTCCCCTCCGGTGCATTGCGGTCTCTTGAAAATCCTCATAATGGAGGGAATGGTCCAAAAGATTATAATTGGCAGCCTAAACATATGAATGAATATGTAAACTTATTAACAACAGAAAAAGGCAATTGGGGAGGTGTTCATGTAAATAGTGGAATACCCAATCATGCGTTTTTTTTATTAGCTAATTCCTTTGTTGGTCGCATAGCATCTGCAAAAATATTTTATAGAGCATTGACCAATTATTTAACAAGTTATGCCCAATTTATAGATCTTAGATATGCTGTAATGCAAGCAGCTGAAGACTTATACGATGAAAGATATGTACAAATGGTTCAAGATATTTTTGATAGAGTAGGAATAAAAGACCTGAATGTGAAAAATGAAACCGCCGTATTTTCAGTTAACCCCGGTATTGAATATCTATTGAACTATAAATATGAAAATAGTAATCAGGGGATTTGTAAGACAAATGCATCAGGATTGAATATTTCAATTGTTCCAAATAAAATTCTTAACAAGCCAAGTGTAACAGATAATGGTAAGATGTTAGTTTATGTTGGGTTGGATAATAGGATTTATTCAATGAATCCAACAATAAATTCCAATCTATCAAGTGCTACGGTAATTCAGCCGGATAAGTTTTGGACTAGTGTGGCTATTTCAAAAGATGGTAAAAAATTAGCAGCGACCAGCATGTTAGATGATACCGCAATTTATGTATATGAATTAAATAGTAAAATCTGGCAAAAGTTTAAATTATTTAATCCAGTTTATTCGCATGGTATAAATAAAACTAATCCTTTGGCTGCCGATATAATGGAATGGGACTATAATGGAGAATATCTGTATTATGATGCTTTAAATATTGCTGATAGCATGAACATTAGGTTTTGGGATATCAGCAAAATAAAAGTTTGGGATAATGACAATCAAACATTTACAGAGGGGAAAGAAATAGAAAAAATTAAGCAAATAAATGTGCTGAATGGCGAAAATATAGGCAATCCGGTATTAGCAAAAAATTCTCCCTTCATTTTAGCTTTTGATTTTTTTAATGCGAGTGATTTAGATAAGTTTTATATACTTGGATATGATCTATTGAAAAATATGACTGATACCATTGTAGTTAATAATACGCTTGGTTATCCGACTTATAATAAATATGACAATAAAATCGCTTATGTATCAGCGAACAATGATCATTATGCTATCAATATTTTGAATCTATCAGCAAATAAAATTTCAGCAAAAAATTTGGGGCAATTAATGATTGATTCTGCTCAATGGCCAATCTTTTTTGCAAATGGTTTTCGGTCAATTGATATGCCTGCTACACCTGTTATTAAAGCATTAAGCGACACGTTTTTTTGTGAAAATAGTTCCATTGTATTGATATCAAATAATTCAACAGGCAATCAGTGGTTTAAAGATGGTATAATAAGTGTTCCGGATACTCTGCAAACAATTATTGTGAAACAAGGCGGCAGTTATACTGTACGATATATTAAAGATGGAGTAGCAAGTTTGCAAAGCAATATTATACACGCAATATCTATACCTAAACCACTTAAGCCCCAAATACCTTATGTTGAAACTTTACAGTTTTGCTTGCATGATTCATCAACTGCATTAGTTGCTAAAGCCCTTGATGAACATAAATTAATTTGGTATGATACTAACAATGCAAAAGGGGTAGCTTCCAACAAAAATATCAAACCGTCTACTGAAAGTTCAGGTCTTTATAATTATTTTGTAAGTCAACGGTCACTAAAATATGGCTGTGAAAGTCAATTGGCAAAAATTTCAGTTAAGGTAAATGCATTACCCGCTTCACCTATAATAACGCCTATTAATTTATGTGAAAACCAAATTTCAGACACGTTGAAAATAGAACATGATAAGTTTCATAAAATACTTTGGTACAGTAATGATAGTTTAAGGGCATCTGTAAGTCCAAATCCGCCTGTTCCCAATACTAAAATACCCAATTCAACGAACTATTTTGTAGCGCAAAAAAGTGAAACAACCGGTTGCATTAGCGAAAAAATTATTTTGCCAGTTAATGTTACAGCCATCCCCATTACTCCAACACTAATAAAAGACATTGCAGGAATTTTAATTTCCTCGGAAAAAAAAAGGAATAAATGGTATAAAGATGGAATTGAATTGCCTGATACTTCAGCATTTTTAAAACCAGTTGTTTCCGGAATGTATGCTGTGAAATCAGTAAAAAATGGTTGTTACAGTGAATTGAGTAATGGTTATTTTTATATTGTTCAACGATTTGCAACTATTTCAATTCAAAATGAATATGTTAAGCTGGCGCCTAATCCTTTTGTCGATCAATTTAAAATAGATTTTCATTTAAATGAGTATGATCAACTTGATCTGGAATTGACTGAAATGGTTACTGGTGCTGTAATTGCAACGAGGGTACACCTAAATTCTGGGCAATTATTGAGATTTCCTTTCATAAAGGCCGGAATGTATATGTGTAGATTGTCAACACCAGATAAAACAAAAAATTATGTTTTTAACATTATAAAAATGTAGTAATTCTGAACGCTTAAATTTAATTGTAAAATTCCGCCGAAATATAGTTGTTTGTTTAACAAAATGTAGATTTGATAAGCATAAAACATTATGTGGGTAATTTTTCACAAAATAAACTGAAGTTAAATTATATTTACAAGGCTATATTTATATCACCGATATCGTTTTTGTTATAATTTAATTATCATGTTATGTTAAATCGAAGAAAATTTATTCAAAGTTCTACAATTATTTCCTCTGCTTTCCTTACAAAAGGATTTGCCAGAAAGCCATTACAAACATTAGCATACTTAAATCAACGACCTGCTAAAAATGACCGGAAGTTTACGAGTATTGCTGTAGACAACTATATTGAAAATTTGAAAAGCAGATTAAAAGACAAAGAACTTGCCTGGCTTTTTGAAAACTGTTATCCCAACACATTAGACACCACAGTAGATTTTGAAATGATTGATAATAAGCCGGACACTTATGTAATTACCGGTGATATTGATGCGATGTGGTTAAGAGACAGTACAGCTCAGATTACTCCATATATTTCCTTTGCGAAGGAAGACAGTAAACTTGCTCAATTAATTGAAGGGGTAATAAATCGTCAAAAAAAATGTGTGCTCTTAGACCCCTATGCCAATGCCTTCTATAAAGATGAAAAGAAAATAAGTGAATGGGAAAAAGATTATACCACTATGAAACCCGGTATTCATGAAAGAAAGTGGGAGATTGATTCATTGTGTTACCCTATAAGATTAGCTTATTTATACTGGAAAGCAACCGGAAAGACCAATGCTTTTGATCAAACATGGCTTACATGTATTCAATTAACATTAGATACTTTTATAGCACAACAACGTAAATTAAATCATGGCCCATACACATTTCAACGTTCCACTTATTGGGCTACAGATGGTGTGCCATTAAGTGGATATGGTTATCCTGTAAAACCGGTTGGTTTAATTTGCTCAATGTTCCGTCCTAGTGATGATGCGACCATTTTTCCATTCTTAATACCCTCTAATTGTTTTGCTGTTGTAGCATTAAATCAGGCTGCCGAAATGATTTCAGCTATTTATCCGGGAAATAAATTAGCACAATCATGTAAAAAATTAGCTATGGAAGTGGATCAGGCTGTAAAAAAATATGGCATTGTACATCATGAAAAATTTGGAAAAGTGTATGCTTATGAAGTAAATGGTTTTGGAAGTTTCAATTTAATGGATGATGCCAATGTGCCAAGTTTATTATCGCTCCCTTATTTAGGTTATACTAAGGCAACAGATCCTATTTACATTAACACCAGAAAATTAATATTAAGTGATGAAAATCCATTCTATTTCAAAGGAATGGTAGGAGAAGGTATTGGCGGCCCACATGCAGGTATGGATATGATATGGCCTTTGAGCATTATTATGCGTGGGTTAACTGCAACTTCTTCAGTTGAAATTGTACAATGTTTGCAACAGTTAAAAAGTACCCACGGTGGCACTGGATTTATGCACGAAGCATTTCACAAAAATGATTCAAAAAACTTTACAAGAAAATGGTTCGCTTGGGCAAACACATTGTTTGGTGAACTGGTAATGCATGTTGATCATCATCAGCAAGATTTGTTTAATAAAATTTAATAATGAAAAAAGCGATTTTAACATTAACCTCCTCAATACTTTTAATTGTACATTTATTTGCTCAATCAAAATCAATTGAACCTGAAACGTTGGTAAATCCGTTGATGGGAACTCAATCTATATTTAGTTTGTCGAATGGTAATACGTATCCTGCGATTGGCCGCCCATGGGGTATGAACTATTGGACACCACAAACAGGCTTAATGGGAGATGGTTGGGCTTACACATACACATCAGAAAAAATCAGGGGGTTTAAACAAACACATCAGCCTTCTCCATGGATTAATGATTACGGACAGTTTTCTATTATGCCCATAACTGGTAAACTTGTTTTTAATGAAAAACAAAGAGCTAGTTGGTTTAGTCACAAATCGGAAGAAGCTAAACCTTATTATTATAAAGTGTATTTAGCTGATCATCATATTACTACCGAAATCACCTCCACTGAAAGAGCTGCCCATTTTCAAATAAGTTTTCCTGAGACTGATCATGCATATGTAGTAATTGATGCATTTGATAAAGGTTCTTATATTAAAGTTATTCCTTCAGAAAATAAAATAATTGGTTATAATACCAGAAACAGTGGGAGTGTACCAGAAAATTTTAAAAATTATTTCGTTATAACTTTTGATAAACCATTTACATTTAAACAAACGTGGAGAGACAGTGTATTAGTAAAAGATACTTTAGAATTATCAGCCGATCATGTGGGTGCGGTAGTAGGTTTTAAAACATATAAAGACGAAAAAGTGCAGGTAAAGGTAGCATCATCATTTATTAGTTTTGATCAGGCTGCATTTAATTTAAATAATGAACTGGGTACTTCTTCTTTTAATCAAAATGTTGCAGCTTCTAAAAAAGCTTGGAATAAAATATTAGGAAAAGTAAAAATAGAAAGTGATAATAAAGAACAGTTAAGTACCTTTTATTCTTGTTTATATCGAACGGTTTGTTTCCCCCAAAAACATTATGAAATGGATGTTAACGGAAACGCAATTCATTACAGTCCATATAATGGTAAAATATTGCCAGGTTATTTATTTGCAGGAACCGGATTTTGGGACACTTTCAGAGCATTGTATCCATTATTAAATCTATTGTACCCTTCTATTAATAAAGAAATGCAGGAAGGATTGATCAATGCATACAAAGAAGGAAATTTTTTACCTGAATGGTCTAGCCCAGGGTATAGAAATTGTATGATTGGTAATAACTCTGCTTCTGTAGTAGCTGATGCTTATAT
>JBIIAP010000147.1:0-6997 GCA_044239855.1 Sediminibacterium sp.
ATTAAACAATATTTTTTTCGTAAGGAAAACATACAATTCATCGATATAAAACTTATGGTATGTTGCTTTGTATATTCCGCTAATTGTTATGGCTAATTTATCTGGCCGGTTGTTTTGTTTTTTATACAATAACATGGCTATTAAAATACCGGCAACACCAATCATAACCGGTAAAACAGAAAATGCAAAATGAAAATGAGATTCCAATATTTTACCATCGGTGCTTACATATTTTCCAAATGGAATAAATCCAGTAAATACCGCTCCTACTGCCAATAAAATCAATGGTATCTTCATCGCTCCACCGCCTTCGGAATAATGCTCCCCATGTGTTACATGTTCTTTATTCCAAAAGATAGAAAAGTAGAGTCTGAACATATAAAAAGCAGTTAATCCGGATGTGGCTAGAGCAACTCCATATATGATTTTATTATGCTGATATGCTGCTAATAAAATTTCTTCCTTGCTAAAAAATCCGGCCAATGGCGGCACACCTGCAATAGCCAAACAAGCAATTAAAAAAGTAATATGTGTAACAGGCATTAATTTTCTAAGTCCACCCATATGGTACATTTCATTGCTGTGTACAAAATGAATAACAGAACCGGCGCCTAAAAATAACAATGCCTTAAACATTGCGTGAGTAAACAAATGAAACAAAGAAGCAGTGTAACCCAAGCCTTCTTCACCACCATATTTTGAAACACCTAAGGCAAACATCATAAATCCTATCTGAGAAATGGTTGAGTACGCCAACACTCTTTTGATATCTGTTTGGGTACAGGCTATTACTGCTGCAAATACTGCAGACACTGCACCTACCCAACCAACTCCTTCTAACACAACAGGAGTGCCAATAGCAAAAACAGGAAACAACCTTGCTACTAAATACACACCCGCAACTACCATAGTTGCAGCATGTATTAATGCAGAAACCGGCGTAGGCCCTTCCATTGCATCAGGCAACCAAATATGCAGCGGAAACATTGCGCTCTTTCCTGCTCCACCTACGAATACCAAAATGGCTCCCCAGGTTAAGGCCGACATACCTAAAAAAGTAGCAGTTGTTGCCATTTTAAGTTGGTTAGATTCCGGCGCAGTCAATCGTTCAATTAATGTAGAAAAATTCAACGTATCCGCATAATAGGATAAAATTAATATACCAATTAAGAATCCAAAATCTGCAAAACGGGTAACAATAAATGCTTTTTTACTTGCTGCTACTGCACTTGGCTTTTCATAATAATAACCTATAAGTAAAAAGGAGGAAACGCCTACCAACTCCCAAAAAATATAAATTTGAAAAATATTAGCAGCTAAAACTAAGCCTAACATAGAAAAAGTGAATAGTCCCAAAAATGAATAATAAACAGAAAAACGAGGATCTCCTTTCATGTATTCTAAACTATACACATGCACCATCAATGAAATAAATGTAACTACTACCAACATCATCACAGAAATAGCATCTATTGTTAAGCCCATATCTATTGAGAGATTAGCTGTAAACTGCAACCAATGGAACTGAAGAGGAATAAACGATTGATACACATCTGCTACTTTTCCGTACACAAAAAAATATTCATAGGCAGTATGCAGCGCAAGAATGGTTGCAACAAATAATAAAGCTGTTCCAATTATACCGGCTATTTTATTAAAATATTTTCTACCCAATAAGCCCAATAATAAAAAACTGATGAAGGGTAAAATTAAAATCAGTATGATGTTAATAGTGTTCGGCATAATGTTTAATACTTTAATTCTTCAGCTGATTCTACATCAATAGACTGGTGACTGCGATATAAATTTATAATAATAGCTATACCAATAGCAGCTTCAGCAGCAGCAATAGCAATAACAAACAGGGTAAAAAATAATCCGTCCATTTTTTCGGCCCAGAGATATTTATTAAATGCTATAAAATTCAGGTTAACACTATTTAAAATCAATTCTATACTCATCAACATCGTTATCAAATTTCTTCTGGTAAAAAATCCATACATGCCAATGAAGAAAAGTGCAGTACTTATAAAAAGTATATGATATAGTCCTGGTTCCATCATTTTTGTTCCGGTTTAATTCTTAAAGCAATTACAATACATCCTACCAAAGCAGCAAGCAACAACATAGAGATTACTTCAAATGGCAAAGCATATCCGGTTTGATTAATATCTAACAATTGATGACCGATATCAGCCACAGTTGGATCATGCTTACCTCCATTGATTGTATTAAAACTATGCTGATAAATTTGCAACATGGTTAGTGCAAAACCACAGAATGTTGCCAATGCTGCCCAAAGTTTCCGATCGTTTTTAGGCGTAGCTAATTTGTCCCCTGTTTGCTGTGTAAGAAAGATTGAAAAAATAATTAACACAATAATTCCGCCAACATACACAACAATTTGAACTGCCGCTATAAAATCATATTGTAGCCAAAAATAAATTCCAGCTATACCTATTAAAGCAAATAATACATAAATAGCTGCGCGAAATATTTGTCGGGTTAATACCGACAGCAAACCACATGTTAAGGTTAATGCAGCCAATAAATAAAATATAATCGTTGATCCGTTCATCATTCTACTCCTTCCATGATTTTTGAACCCGGGTTATTTAAAATTTTTGTAAATTGACTTCTATCATAAACACTGTGTTCAAATGTTTGTGCCATTTTAATTGCATCAGAAGGACAAGCTTCAATACATAAATTACACATTGTACACAGTTCCAGGTGATACACCAATTTATCTACTGCTTTCTTTTTCTTTCCTTCTGGAGTTATATCAAATTTGGTAATTACTTTAATGGTTCCATTGGGACAAGCCAATTCACATGCGGTACAACCAGTACACCTATGCTCATTTTTATCGTCATGCGGCATCACCACTTCACCTTTAAATCTTTCGGGCAAATGAAGTGTAGCTCGATTATCGGGATACTGCTGCGTAATAATTTCTTGGTGATGGGTAAAATAATAACCGGTTCGGCGCATACCTACCAACAGTGATTTTACTGCACTGTACACATCTTTGATATAGTCTTTTAAAAACATTTTATCCGGTTAAATAATTTTATTAAAAGTACCAACCCAATATGGCTATTGCAGTCATCAGCAATAAATTCACCATACTAATTGGCAATAAATATTTCCATTCTAAATTTAATAGTTGATCAATCCTTAAACGAGGGAACGTCCATCTGAACCACATAATCAAAAAAATTAAAAAGAACGTTTTCCCAAAGAACCAAATGCTCGAAGGAATAAAATCCATCAAGTGATTAAATCCTTCCCAGTTCCCAATATGAAAAGGCATCCATCCACCTAAGAAAACTGTAGCACCAATTGCACAAACGATGAACACATTTACATATTCTGCGAGAAAGAATAAGGCAAATTTCATCCCTGAATATTCTGTATGAAAACCCGCTGTAAGTTCAGATTCAGCTTCTGCCAAATCAAATGGAGCCCTATTTGTTTCAGCAGTAACAGCAATCATAAAAATCACAAAAGATATAATCGCAGGAATATGACCTTTGAAAATCCACCATCCATTAGATTGCGATTGAATGATTTCAGAAACCTGTAAACTTCCCGTTAGTACCACAATTGATAAGATAGATAATCCGGCAGACAATTCATAACTTACAATTTGCGCACCACTTCGCATGGCGCCCATTAATGAGTATTTATTGTTACTTGACCAACCTGCCATTAAAATGCTGATCACCATAATTGAAGAAACAGCTGAAACATACAGGATGCCTATATTTAAGTCCCATAGTTGAAAATCTTTAGCAAAAGCAATTGGAGCCATCAGTAACATAGCAACTATTATGGCAATAAAAGGCGCCAGATTAAATAAAAACTTATCGGCGCCGTTAGGTGTTAGCCCTTCTTTTACCAACAATTTTAATGTATCTGCTAATGATTGTAACATACCCTTCGGCCCAACTCTATTAGGCCCTAATCGTATTTGAATCCATGCAGAAACTTTCCGTTCCATAATCACCAACACCAACCCTAATATGGCAAACAAGCTTATTACAGCTATCCCAGCTAACACCATTTCTATAGTGATTGCTAAAGTTGAATTGAAGGTTCTACTCAACCATTCATGAATGGTATTTGCTATTTTGCTTAAACTCCACATGTTATCTGTCTATGTCTGGTATGACTAAATCAAGGGTTCCCATCATGGCAACAAGATCCCCTAGTTTGCTTCCTCTGGCGATATGATCCAATACAGAAAGATTTGAAAAACCCGGTGAACGGAATTTTATTCTGTATGGTGTAGTACCACCCTCACTAACAATATACACGCCTAATTCACCACGTGCAGTTTCAACACGTTGGTAAAATTCTCCTTTGGGTAGTTTCAACACTGCTTTTGTTTTTGCCTGAAAATCACCCTCCGGAATATGATCAATGAGTTGTTCAATTATTTTAATCGACTGGTGCATTTCATTTAAACGAACCATATATCGTGAAAATGAGTCCCCACCTGTTTCCAATACTTCCTCAAATTCCAGTGTGTTATACATTTCGTAAGGATATATTTTTCTAATATCACAACTAACTCCACTTCCTCTTGCAGCAGGTCCTGAACAACCATACGAAATAGCATCTTCTGCAGAAAGTACCCCAACATTTTTCATTCTGTTTTGAAAAATGATATTTCCTGTTACCATTTCATTGTATTCATGAAACTTTCGTTTAAAGAGTTGAATGAATTCTTTTACTTTTTGTTGAAAAGCAGGATGAATATCTTGCATCACTCCACCGGGAACCATGTAGTTCATGGTTAAGCGGGCGCCACAGGTTTCTTCCATGATATCGTTGATGCATTCTCTTTCACGAAAGGCATGAAAGAAAGGCGTAAAGGCTCCCAAATCCATAGCCATCGCGCCCCACCACAATTCGTGCGAAGCAATACGTGTTAACTCATCCATAATTACACGAATGTATTGCGCTCTGGCTGGCACTTCTATCTGCATGCCTTTTTCAACACACAATGCACAAGCATGGTTGTTAATGTGCGCAGATAAATAGTCCATTCTGCTGGTAACATAAATAAACTGTCTGTACGTTAAGCTTTCGCACATTTTTTCTATAGAACGATGAATATAACCTAAGTGTGGCTCTACTTTTTGAATGGTTTCTCCATTTAAAGTAATCACCAAATGTAATACCCCATGTGTTGCCGGATGCTGAGGCCCAACATTGATGATCATACTACCTTCTGTTGTATTTCCTATTGTTTCAACCATACTAAAGTTTAATCATGTTAATAGGATCTTCAAAATCTTTCCTCAAGGGATTTTTCCCCTCCCATCCATCGGGTAAAATCAACAACCTTAAATCGGGATGGTTAAGAAAATTAACGCCAAATAATTCGTACACTTCTCTTTCATGAAATTCGGCCGTACGCCAAATATTGGAAACAGTTTCTATTTCCGGTTTAACTCTATCTAAATTTATTTTCAATACAATATTATGTCTGAAGCTAGTAGAAGATAAATGATACACCATTGTTAAATGGGTCTTCCAATCAATACAAGTTAAACAAAACAAATAATCAAAACTTAGTCCGGCATCATTGCGAAGCTGGTTAGACAATAATTTCCATTGACTGCTATCTTCTATATTGATTGTTAACCATTCCCCTGATTCATCAAAAATGATTGAGGGGTTCAACTCAAGTAGTGTTATTTTTAATGCTTCGTTCGTCATTTAAGTAGTTGGATTTAATCTGATTTGCTCTCTGGTTAAACCACTTTTTATTTTTTGTTGAAGCGCAAGTAAAGCATGGATTAACGCTTCTGGTCTTGGCGGACAACCCGCTACATAAACATCTACCGGAATAATATGATCAGCCCCTTTTACCACAGAGTAAGTATTATAGAAAAAAGGGCCTCCGCTTATAGCACAGGCGCCCATTGCAATTACATATTTAGGATCTGCCATCTGATCATACAAACGCTTTAATACAGGCGCCATTTTATTTACAATTGTACCTGCAATAATTATTACATCGGCCTGACGAGGTGTAGCACGAGCCACTTCAAAACCAAACCTGGAAAAATCATATTTAGCACCTGCAACCGACATATATTCAATACCACAACAACTGGTTGCAAATGTTAATGGCCATAAAGAATTGGAGCGAGCCCAATTGATGATGTCATCTAGTTTACTTAATACAATTCCGCCGCCGGGTATCTCATGAACCTGTCCAGGAAAAGTGGATGCTATTGATTCTTTATTCATCATTTATGCTGTATTAAATCCATTTTAATGCACCCTTTTTATGTGCATATAAAAAGCCCATGAACAAAATAAAAAAGAAAATCACTATTTCTATAAGTGCAATCCACCCCATACCCTTGGCTACAACTGCCCAGGGATATAAGAATACCAACTCTACATCAAATACTAAGAAAATTAAGGCAAATAAATAATAACCCACATTTAACTGCACCCAGGTTTTACCTGTTGTAGGAATACCACACTCATATGGTTCTCCCTTTTGCTTGTTGGTAGATGCTTTTAAAACTACTTTAGATAGAAGAATAGCTATTCCCGAAAAAGCAATAGCTGCTATCATTAGCACAATTAGCGAAGCAGAACCCATACGCAAGCGTTTTTACGAATATAACAATAAATTAAATACCATAAAACATGTTAATAATCAGTGTTTATACATCTTATTAACATTTATTTTGCGCAATTAATCGTGCTATTTACAAGGACAAGGTGTTGGGCTATTGCTTCTTTGTGGGAACTTTATTACACGCTTAACAACCCAACTTTATTCAAAGTATTCATTGGCTTGTTATCCCAAAATAATTCGAAATCTTCTAAGCCGGCAGATGCATAATCATCCTTTATAAACTGCAGTGATTGTTGCTTATTATGATAAATACTTAGCTTGGGTAACATATTCAACAACCACTGTCCTTTGGAAGGTTCTATAGTAATAGTCATTTCTTTGCTT
>JBIIAP010000148.1:0-6987 GCA_044239855.1 Sediminibacterium sp.
AAAATTAAGAGCTCTGTCAAAGATCTCACTTTAATTCTAGATGACTTTCTTTCTCATGAAAAGCTGGAGAGTAATTTAGTAGAATCTGTTAAAGAAAATATTGATTTACAAATTTTTTGTAAATCCCTGGTAGAAGATTTTAGTATTTCTTTGAAACCTAGTGATTATATACATTATTCTCATTTGGGAGAGGCTAAAATCATTTCTGATAAAAAAGTATTATACCATGTTTTATCAAATTTACTGTCTAATGCCGTTAAGTATTCTTCAAAACAGGTTGAAGTTACCGTAACTTCTGAATTAAAAGAAAGTTCTGCCGTTATTAAAGTTTCTGATAATGGTATTGGAATTCCTGCTGATGAACAAGAATTCATATTTGATAGATTTTTCAGAGCACATAATGCGCTAACTAAACAGGGAACTGGTTTAGGCTTGAATATCGTAAAAGAATATTTAAAACTAATCAACGGCACCATCATATTTAAAAGTGAAGAGGGGAAGGGCACGTGTTTCTGGGTGGAAATACCTGTAAAATAAAAAAGAAGCTCATTACTGAACTTCTTTTAATACTTTACAAAATTTGTGCGGATGGAGGGGGTCGAACCCACACGCCTCGCGGCGCTAGATCCTAAGTCTAGTGCGTCTGCCAATTTCGCCACATCCGCTTTAAGGGTGGCAAAAATACGGAATTTTTGCAAAAAACAATATCTTCTTACTTGTTTTCCTTTTTTTAATTCAGGGATGCTAAAATTTGTTGAATAGTTTTATCAATCCCCTTACTATCAATCCATCTTAATACCACTACCAAATCATTCTTGGGGTCTACATAAATTACATTGTTCCCATTTCCTATATGCATAAAAGCCGAATTGGGTGCACTTGGCAATAATTGACCATCTACATTTAAAAACCAATTCATATATCCATAATCTTTTTTCACAGATGTTGGTGTAGTTGCTTCCTTTATCCATTTTTCTGAAAGTAGTTGCTGATCATTCCATTTTCCTTTTCTCAATGTAAGCAACCCAAATCTAGCCATATCTTCTGCATGTATAAACATACCTCCTCCCCAATGCCCACCGCCACTTACACTTTGTACCGGCTGTCCATCCAGCACAATCCATGCATTTCTGTATCCGGTCCATCTCCAGGTGGTAGATGCACCAATCGGATCCATGATGTATTGTTTCAATACTTGAGGTAATGGTTGTCTCCAAACACTGGTGGTGGCTAATGAAAGCGCATTTACTCTCACATCATTGTATTCATAAACAGTGCCTTGTTTATTTCTCTTTCTGTTATGCCACTTGCTTGCGTCCGCATCTGGCCTGTCTGCCCAATCCGGCTTGCCCCAAAGCGTTCCTTCCCAATCACTGGTCTGGCGTAGCATTGTTTCCCAGGTTACGGTGCTATTATGCGGTGTTTCAAATGGATGAAGTAATTGTGGTTGACCAAATAATTCTGCCGGTCTGTTTGTACTCGATTGGTTATACAATTCAATTGGCGGAACATAATTGGCTACCAAATCTTGGGTAGATGCAATTAAACCTTTGTCAACCGCCAACCCTACAACTGTAGATAAAAAGCTTTTAGTAACACTATGCGTCATATCGCATTTAGTTACATCACCCCAGCTGGCAATAATATAGCCTTTATAGACAATGATACCGGTTTGATTGCCTCGCTCTTCAAATGGACCAATACCTTCCCCAAATGGCTCTTTACCAAATGTCTGGTAATGGTTAATCTCCATATTTCTGGGGTTTTTAGATTCATAAAACTTGGCCGTATCTACGGCTTGTTTTATTATATCTGCTTTTAATCCAACACTTTCAGGCGTCCTATGCTCCCAATTATTTGCTGGCGGATAATAATTTTTTAGATCAGTTTTTGCCGAACTATTTGTTTGAGCTGCACTAAATAAAACCGTATGAGCTGCTAAAAATAAAAAACAATATTGCTTAATCATAGTAAACTAAATTAAGCAATATTGCGCAGTAAATATCGGTTCTTCTATTTGCTTTGTCTACTTCTGTTGTATGAACTCTTTTGGTCCCTAAAACTGTTGCAACTTCCGCTGATTTTTAGCAAGAAGTAGGCTCACTTCTTGCTTTTATTTATAAATCCTAAAAAAAATAAAAATATATGATAAAAACATTAATTTTATCATATAAAAGTTAAAAGTAAATCAAAATGAAAAAGAACATTTTTGTACTAATTTTCTCACTTGCTTGTATTACATCATTTGCTCAATTAGATGTTATTTCAAAGCATAGTGGAGAAGTTATTAAAGGACAAGTTATAAGAGTGGAGGAATACTCAATAGTATTTAAATTCGACAACGAAAATGCAGAAAATGTTATTGGTAAATATGCTGTTGAAAAAGTAGTGTATGGTAAAAGTGGTCGAGTTGAAAAATTTTCTGACAAAATTGTTGTTAATGGCGAAGATGATTGGGAAAATGTAGTTATTCTTGAAGATAAATCCTATACAGCAGGTTTGAAAAAGGGGGGTGAAGTGAGAGGGAAAACAGGATTACTCAATTTGCAAAGTGGGAATACTGGAGATAAAAAGGCAGAAAAAAAATTAAAAATGGCTGCAGCTGTACTTGGTTGCCCTTTTATATTATTGATCTCCGATAAATCTACAGTTGGGTCAAATTCTAATTTATTAGGGGGCTCTCAATCTATTAAAACCGGTATAGCTTTCAAGTATAAATAATATCTATTTGATTAATTGAATAAAAAAGGTGCAGCTATTTTTTCTGCGCCTTTTTTATTTCAATCTCTATTTAATCGGATTTACTTGTCTACAAAATTTAATTGCGACAATATATTACAGTTACATAATTCAGTTGATATAATATCCAATTATCTGTTGGTGCGACTTCTGTTGTATGAACTCTTTTGATCCCTAAAACGTCCTCTAGGAGCAGGTTTCGGTTTTTGAAGCAGCGTAGGTTGTAATAATGGGTTTGTAGATTCAAACTCATGCCCCTTAACCACCGGCAATGTGATTTTAATTAGCTTTTGTATATCTTTTAAATATTCACGTTCTTCTGTATCACAAAATGAAATAGCTATACCACTGGCACCGGCTCTTCCTGTTCTACCTATTCTATGTACATACGTTTCAGGTACATTCGGTAATTCATAATTAAACACGTGAGAAAGCTGATCTACATCAATCCCCCTTGCTGCAATATCAGTAGCCACTAATATCCGCGTATTGCCCGATTTAAAATTGGTTAAAGCACGCTGACGGGCATTTTGGGATTTATTACCATGAATGGCTTCAGCTGAAATACCTGATTTTACCAGATCTTTTACTACTTTATCAGCTCCATGCTTGGTTCTGGTAAATACCAACGCAGTTGGCGTGTTGCTATTTTTCAATAAATGAACCAGTAAATGTTTCTTTTGATCCTTTTCAACAAAATATACGGCTTGTTCAATTTTTTCTGCAGTGGAAGAAACCGGCGTAACTTCTACCTTAGCAGGTTGATGCAATAACGTAGATGCCAATTTCTCAATTTCCGTTGGCATGGTTGCAGAAAAGAATAAGGTTTGTTTTTTTTCTGGAAGTTTAGCTACAATCTTTTTAACGTCGTTAATAAAACCCATATCCAACATCCGATCGGCCTCATCTAACACAAAAAAGTTAATATCATGCAATCGAATATATCCTTGTTGCATCAGGTCTAACAACCTTCCGGGAGTCGCCACCAAAATATCAACCCCATTTCTTAGGGCATTTACCTGTGGTACTTGAGATACTCCTCCAAATATCACCTGGTGCTTTAAATAAAGATATCTGCCATAAGCTGCAATGCTTTCATCTATTTGAATAGCCAACTCTCTCGTAGGCGTTAAAATCAATGCCTTAATGCTTTTGGCCCTATTACCATTTTGAATAGAATGATATACCAATTGTAAAATAGGTATGGCAAATGCTGCTGTTTTACCTGTACCTGTTTGGGCGCAACCCAATAAATCTTTTCCGGTTAAAACTACTGGAATGGCCTGTTCTTGAATAGGGGTGGGGGCCGAATACCCTTCTGTTTCGAGCGCCTTTAAAATGGGCTCAATGAGTTGTAAATCTTTGAATAACACAATTATGTATTTAAATAATGAACACCTGATCCTTTCAGATGCTATATAGCCTAACTTTTGATGGGATTACCTTGTCACTGAAGTAGATTCCAGTCTAACTGAGAGAATATATGGATGCCGCAAAGATAGTACTTTTTTTGAATATGCACGAATAAGCTCTATTACATGACGATAAGACGTACAATTTCTTCCAGATATTTTTTATCTGTTTCGTCAAAACTATCGTAATCACTACTATCTACATCTAAAACTCCTGCAACTTCTCCGCCAGCCAATAACGGTACAACTATTTCTGATTTCGACAAACTGCTGCAAGCTATATGACCCGGAAATTTTTCTACATCCGGTACAATTAATGTGCTTTGGTTAGCCCAACTGCTTCCACAAACACCGCGTCCTTTGTTTATTCTGGTACAAGCAACCGGCCCCTGAAATGGCCCTAAAACCAATTGCTCATCCTGCACTAAATAAAACCCAACCCAAAACCAATTAAATTGCTCTTTTAATGCCCCGGCTATGTTTGCAAGATTGGCTATCAAATCTGTTTCTCCTTCCAACAAGCCTTTTATTTGAGGAATAATTGATTGATATTGTTCCGCTTTACTTCCCTTGTTTATTTGTAAATCTTCTGCCATCGATTAATTATTTTTTACTGCTTTTTTGAATGAACTTATTTATAAGAGGAATCTTTTGTAATTCATTTTTTTCTGCCCATATAATTAGGCGAGTGAATAGATAGATAAAAAATATCCCCAACAATATCCCTACCCATAATTTAGGTACAAATAACAATACAAGTTTATGCAGTCCGTAAAACGCACAAACAATTGTTAAATAGGCAATTAACTTTTTTAATGCATAGGGCACCGGATAGTGTTTTTGTCCGAGTTGATAACTCGTTACCATCATAAATAAATAACAAATAAAAGTGGCTAGCGCAGCGCCTAAATAGTGCAATTTAGGAATGAGTAAGATGTTTAAAATGATGGTAATAAATGAGCCGGCTATGGTAATAATAGCCCCCATATTGTTCTTGTCGGTTAATTTATACCAAATACTTAAATTATAATAGATCCCTAAAAATATATTGCCAAATGCCAGCAAAGGCACTATATACAAGCCTTCTGTCCACAGTGGTTTATGAATGGTATTAAAAAACCACGCAAAAATTTCAATAAACAAACTGATGAACATAAACATATAACAACAGGCTATTACAAAAAACTTCATAACCCTTGCATAAGTTTTTTGTGCATCCCCTTCTGTACTTTGCTTAAAAAAGAAGGGTTCAGCCGCCATTCTAAATGCCTGAATTAATATCGTAATCAATACCGCCAATCGATAAATATTACCAAAAATACCCAACTCATGTTTTGCTGCTGCTGCCGGTAAATCTACCACATGCTGATATATAAGTCTGCTCAGCATGTCATTTACCATTCCTCCCATCCCTACAATAATTAATGGGGAGCTATATTTCATCACTTTCTTCCAAAGCGTAGTTCTGAAAATTAATTTTATCTGCTTAAACTCTTTCCAGAGTAAAACAAATGTGAGCAAACTACCCGCTAAATTCCCCAGTAAATAATAACCTATTCCAACATTGTTATTGGTTAAAAAACGCAAGGCACTATCCGGATGTTTTGTTACATAACCTGGTATAACTCCTAAGAATAACAATACACAAATTATATTTACAAAAATACTCGAAAGCCTTACTACTGCATATTTCCTTGGCCTATTCTCCAGCCTCAATTTTGCAAATGCCAGCGTACTTATTGTGTCAAAAAAAAGTATAGCAATCATCCAGGTTATATATTCAGGATGTGTTTCAAGATTGGCCCATCCTACCAATGCTCCTCTGTAAGATAAAACTACAGTGGTGAATAATATAGTTGAACCTATTAATGACCATGATAGGGTGCTGTATAATTTGGTTGGGTCTTCTTCTTTACTAAATCTAAAATAGGCTGTTTCTAAACCATACGTAAACAACACATTTAAAAATGGAATCATTGCGTAGATCTGTGTAAGATCTGCTGTAACAGATGGCTGTGCAAAAAATAAAGGCAACGATAAATTCATAATGTAGCCCAAAAATCTACTGGCAATGGTGGGTAACCCATACCACAATGTTTGACCGGCTAATTTTTTTATTGCACTCAATGATATAAATTTTATCTGTTGTTATGAAGGAGAAGTTAAACTAATCCGTTTGTAAAAATATACTTTCTATTGCAGGTTGTGCTTATCAATTTTCTTTCTAAAAATTTTAGTGTATCCTGTTTTCTTTTTACGCTCCATTCTTTTTTCTTTGGAAG
Organism: Sediminibacterium sp.; assembly: GCA_044239855.1. Classification (GTDB taxonomy): domain Bacteria; phylum Bacteroidota; class Bacteroidia; order Chitinophagales; family Chitinophagaceae; genus Sediminibacterium. Next base: position 6,434 of record JBIIAP010000148.1, read on the forward strand.
CTTTTGTAGGTTTAGTGGCTTTTCGTGGCAACTGCTTTTCCATAGCTTTATGAACCAGCTGATTCATTTTTTGTATTACCTCCGCTTTATTACCCAATTGTGTTCTTTCTGATTGAGATTTTACCAGTAAAAACCCCTCAGCCGTAATTTTATTTTGAAGCCTTTCCTTTATTTGTGCTTTTTGATCTTCATTTATTAATGCCGATTCCTGAACAGGCCATCTTCCTTCCACCATGGTCTCCACCTTATTCACATTCTGCCCCCCTTTTCCACCGCTTCTGGCTGTTTGAAACTGTATTTCACTGCTTATATCTATCTTCATTCCATCAAATTTCGGATAAAAGAACATTCCATGCGTGTAATTATTCAAAGAGTTTTATCGGCAAGTGTAACTATTGATGGAGTTGTAAACGGCGCTATCGATGCTGGTTTAATGGTTTTAGTGGGAATTGAAGAGGCAGATAGCATCGATGATATCACTTGGTTAAGTAATAAAATGGTAAATCTGCGCGTTTTTGATGATGAAACAGGTACAATGAATCATTCTGTTAAAG
>JBIIAP010000149.1:0-6950 GCA_044239855.1 Sediminibacterium sp.
GAAGTAAATATTGCGATGGTGAATTACTATTTCGGGTCGAAAGAAAAATTGTATGAAGCGGTGATAGAGAAGAGGGTGCTTTATATGAGAGATTTCATAGACAATGTTTTATCAAATACTTCATTATCGTTGATTGATCAATTAGACTTAATTATAGACGGATTTGTAATCCGTTTTTTATCGGATCCATTGTATCACCGGGTATTACAGCAAGAGTTACTTGTTTCAAAAAGGGCGCACATGCATGAGCGTATCATTGAATTGATCATAAAAAATGCCAAAGATGTAATTAATATTATAGATAAAGGCATTCGGAATAAAGCATTCAAAAAAGCTGATCCGGAATTAATATTTGCTTCAATACTTGGTACTATAAGTCAGGTTATGTTATCAAAAACTTTATGCAATCGCTTAATGGACAAGCCGATAGCATTTGACCCATATTCAGATAAAAAAATACAAGAAAGATTATCATCACATATTAAACAATTCGTTCACGCTATTCTAATTAAATAAATAAAATGGAACAAAAAAGTACAGATTCAAACAAAAAAAAGTCGCCCGTTAAACTCATCATTTTATTATCGGTATTGAGTATTGGCGCTTTTATTGGATTTAAAAAGATAAGGTTTGCACTTACACATGAAACAACGGATAATGCGCAGGTTGAAGCTCAAATTACTCCTGTATTACCCAGAGTGGCAGGGTATGTTAAAAATATTACTGTAAAAGATTATGACAGTGTAAAAGCCGGAGATTTATTAGTTGAATTAGATGATGCGGAATTACAAGCACAATTAAGTGAGATGGACGCAGACTATAAACAAGCTGAAGTTGATATTATTCAAGCAAGAGCCAATTTAAATAATGCAGTTATCTCCTTAAAAGTAAACAAGGGTAACCTTGAGTTAAGTGATTATAAAAACAGTAAAGCCTTAGCTGATTACAACAGAGACAAAAAATTATATGAGGGAGAGGCTATCACCAAAAAGCAATTAGATGACAGTAAATTTAATTATGAAATAGCAACTAAAACAGCAGCAAACGTTAAAAATGATTTATCAACGGCTGAAAGTAGAATAGCCGTATTACAATCAGCCATCCAGAAAGCAGAAGCGGTAATGACTGTAAAGCGTGCGAGGATTGATCAACAACAATTGAAAATTTCTTATACAAAAGTATATGCGCCACAAGGAGGTAAAATTGGCAAGAAAACCATTAGTATTGGACAGTTTGTGCAAATTGGCACTCCAATGTTTTCTATTGTGAATGATAGTGCATATTGGATTGTTGCAAACTTTAAAGAAAACCAAATTAAATCATTACTTCCTGGAAAGAAAGTTGAAATTGAAATTGACGCATTTCCAGACATGAAATTAACCGGAACAGTAGCTAGCTTAAGTGAGGCAACCGGTGCTAAATTTGCTTTATTACCCCCCGACAACTCAAGTGGAAACTTTGTAAAAGTTACGCAACGTGTGCCTGTAAAAATTTGGTTTGATAATTTACCACAAGTTAAACATTTTCTTAGAGCGGGTTTGAGTGCCAGTATTATAGCCGAAAATAAAAATTAAAAAAATATGGCGACCCCTAAAGGTTTTGCTAAAGCAATTATAATTATTACTACTGTTTCAGCGGCTGTTATGGAATTGATAGATACGTCTATCATTAACGTAGCATTAACTGATATGAGTGGGAGTTTAGGTGTGAATATAGAAGATATAAGCTGGGTCATTACTTCTTATGCAATTGCGAATGTGATAATCATTCCGTTAACAGGATTTTTAGCCGCTTATTTTGGCAGAAAAAATTATTACCTGGCATCAATGATTATATTCACGATTGCATCATACCTATGTGGGCAATCTTCTAGTTTATTGGAAATAGTTATTTGGCGATTTGTGCAAGGTGTTGGAGGTGGTGCATTGCTATCGACCTCACAATCTATTTTATTTGATGCGTTTGAGCCAAAAGACAGAGGTAAGGCAGCAGGCTTATTTGGTATGGGCTTAATATTAGGGCCTACTTTAGGTCCCACATTGGGAGGCTATATCATGCAACACTTTAGTTGGCCACTCATATTTTTGATTAATATACCCATTGGAATTATTGCTACTGTGTTATCCTATATTTTTATAGAAAAGCAAGAAAACGAAGGTAAAAATAAGTCTAACATTCATATAGACTATCTAGGAATTGGATTGTTGGCTGCATTCATTAGTTGCTTGCAATTTGTGTTGGAAAGAGGTCAGAGCGAGGATTGGTTTAACAGTGAATCAATTAGAATTTGTTCTTTGATTGCCACTGTTTCATTTATTGTATTTGTTTGGCATGAATTAAGAATAAAAAATCCGGCTGTAAATATCAGGCTACTAGGAAATAGCAATTTAGCTTTTACCAGTATTTTCACATTTATTGCCGGCATTGGATTGTTTACTTCGGTGTTTGTATACCCAATACTTGCACAACGTGTACTTGGATTTACTGCATATGAAACCGGTTTAACATTATTAGCTCCTACTATAGCCGGTGTTATTGCAATGCCTATTATGGGCATATTAATGAGTAAAGGGGTTTCTCCTGTACCTTTTGTTACCATTGGCTTTATCTTGTTTACCTGTTATGCATTTATGAATGCAGGTATAAGTCCAGATATAGGAAGAAATGATTTATTTTTTCCATTTATATTACGTGCATTGGGAATTGCAATGTGTCAGTTACCACTGATTAATCAAGCAGTTGCGGGATTGCATCCTAAAGATTATGCAACAGGGATTGGAATAAATAATATGATTCGTCAACTAGGGGGTGCTTCAGGCATAGCGATAGCAAACAATTATATTGCTCAAAGATATGCACAACATAGAATAGATTTGGTAAGTAATATGCAAAATGGTCAAATGCAAGCTAACGCGATTGCTCAAAATATAATTGCAAAAACAGGGGATGTAGCTTCTGTAGCAAATACAAAAGCATTAACATTAATAAACTCAACAGTAGAGCGACAGTCCTATTTTCTATCGTATTTAGATACACTCAGACTTATAGGTATATTTTTCATTATAGCGCTACCATTGGTATTGTTTTTAAGAACCAAAAAGAAAACTGCAGCAGAAATAGAAGCTTCATTAAAAGCAGCCAGTGAATCACATTAAATTTTACACAAACTTAGTATGAAAAAAATAATCACCCTTACCATTTTCAGTTTGCTTTTACAAAAAAGTTTTGCGCAAGTAAAAGTGAATAATGAATTGAAACAACTTATTCTACAATCGTTTACTTATTTTCCTAAAGTAAGTGAAGCGGAGAATGCAATTAGTACGGCAACCGAAAAAATAAAATTTAATCAACTAGCAAATTCACCTTCTGTTGTTGCGATTGGAAGTTACACATTTATTCAGCCAGTTGCTAAAGTGATATTTCCGGTAAATGGGGTGGACAAAGCATTTCAATTTCAGCCAGAGCATAACTTATATACGAATTTAAATGCGAATTATACCATAGCGGATTTTGGCAGACTAAAAGCTACAATAGAAAGAGCGAAAGATGATATACTTTATGCAAAACATAATGTTGAAAATGTAAAATTTCAATTAGCCACACAAGTAGCTTCAATTTATTATAGTATATGCTATTTACAACAAGCAATTATTGTACAAGACAGCATATTAAACGTGCTGGAAGAAAATAAAAAAATAGTGACCACTAAATTAGCAGATGGGGATGGCCTAAAGTTAGATTTATTAAATATTCAGGCAAATATTGACAATGAGTTAAATAGAAAAATAGATCTTACCAATTCGCTGCAAAAGCAACAGCGTTTACTCAATTATACTACAGGTTCAGAATCTATAACGGGTGATCAATTTGATTTTGATATTGTCTATTCTCCAATAAATGACACTATGGTTGCATTTATTGATCAACAACCAGACTTTTTATTAATCAAAGATAAAATTCAGCAAACTAAACATGAAATTGCGATTACCACTTTACAAGACAAGCCAATGGTAAATCTCAATGCAGGTGCGGGTTTCAGAAATGGCATACAACCGGATATTGCAGCGTTTAAATTTAATTATTTAGCAGGAATTTCGTTAGTAGTTCCGATATATACCGGTGGAAAGACCAAGCAACAAGTGAGGTTGCAACAAACATTATTAAAACAACAGGAACTATCATTGAATTCTTTACAACACAGTTATAAGAAAGATATTCAACAAGCCTATTTAGATATTTCTTCTGCAGTATCCCGAATTGAAAATACCAAGGGGCAAATTGATCAGGCTAAATATGCTGAACAGCTTGCTTCATTTAGGTACAAAAATGGGGTTGGTACTAATTTAGAATTTATGAATGCTGTTGCGAATGTTCAGAGAGCAACACTAACAAAGCTTCAATATCAGTATCAATTATGTGTTACTAAAATTGAGTTGGCAAAGTTATTAGGGGAAAAATATTGGTAATTTCTAGAAAAATTAATTTTAGTAAACAGGTTTTAAATATTCTGGCTAAATTGCAGGTATGTCATTGGAACTTGAACAACTCGGTTTATTTGAATCATTTGAAGCGTTAATTTCAAGAGAAGATACCCTTGAGATCAGAGAGTTTTTGAATGACCAAAACATAAGTGATGTTGCAAATTTAATCAATGAATACCCTCAGTATGAGGCAAGGATAATTGCCAATATGCTGATTCATCGTGCAGCAAGTGTTTTTAAGATTTTAGATATTTCGCAACAAAAAGATATAGTTAAAGCACTACCTTCTTCCAAAACTGCTGAACTTTTAAATGAATTACCGGCAGATGACAGAACAGATTTCTTAGAAGAATTACCCAAAGCTGCAATTAGAGACTTAATAAAACTATTAGATCCGGAAGAAAGAAAAATTACGCTTTCCCTATTGGGCTATCCGGAAGACAGTGTAGGTAGACTAATGACGCCTGATTATGTTTATGTATACTCAGATAATACGATAGCGGAGGTATTTGATACCTTACGCAAACATGGACGCAATAGTGAAACGATAGATGTAGTATATGTTATAGATGAATCAGGACTATTAATAGATGATTTAAGAATTAGGGATATTATTTTAGCAGATACGCATAAAAAAGTGGCTGAAATAATTGATGGTCGGGTAGTTTCATTGAATGTGAATGATGACCAGGAAAATGCCAGTCAGGTTTTTAAGATGAACAACCGGGTTGCTTTACCAGTAGTTGATGAAAACAATATATTGTTGGGTATTGTTACTATAGATGATATGCTTTGGGTAGCCAATGAAGAGTTCAGCGAAGACATGCAAAAAATGGGGGGTACAGAGGCCTTAGATGAACCTTATTTAGATATTCCATTGTTTAAATTATTTAGGAAACGAATTGGTTGGTTGGTGGTATTATTTTTAGGTGAAATGCTTACGGCAACTGCTATGGGGTACTTTGAAGATGAAATAGCCAAAGCGATTATACTTGCGCTGTTTATTCCGCTGATTATTTCAAGCGGTGGAAACAGTGGATCACAGGCTTCTACTTTGATTATTCAGGCGATGGCTGTGGGAGAAATTACGGTGGAAGATTGGTGGCGTGTTTTAAGAAGAGAATTAATAAGTGGATTATTATTAGGGGCAGTTTTAGGTATTATTGGGTTTATTCGTGTTGCTGTTTGGCAATCAATTCTTCCAAATGTATATGGCGAGCACTGGTTAATGATTGCATTTACAGTGGGATTTTCTTTAATTGGGGTAATATTATGGGGTACGCTAAGTGGCTCGATGCTACCGCTCCTATTAAAAAAATTAGGTGCCGACCCGGCTGTATCATCCGCCCCTTTTGTGGCTACCATGGTAGATGTTACCGGGCTGATTATTTATTTTAGCTTCGCCTATTTGTTTTTACAAGGATTGCTGTTGTAATTAGTCATGTTCAACGGTTGATTTTATTATTTCGAGTCTGATCGATCTTATTTAAATAGACTCGAAATATTTAATTATCCTTCTTCTTTTTCTAGCATTAAATATGCTTTGATGAATCCATCTAAATCACCATCCATTACGGGACCAACATTACCTACTTCATAATTAGTCCGATGATCTTTGATCATTTTATAGGGATGAAATACATAACTTCTAATTTGGCTGCCCCATTCTATTTTTTTCTTGCCGGCATTTGTTGCATTTAGGGCTTCCTGACGTTTTCTTAGTTCCTCTTCATACAAACGGCTTTTCAGCATTTTCATAGCCAATTCCCTATTCTCACCTTGCGTTCTGGCTTGCTGACATTCTACGATAAACCCACTAGGGATATGTTTTAAACGAACTGCTGTTTCAACCTTATTTACGTTTTGGCCACCGCTGCCACCACTTCTGTAAAAAGCCCATTCTAAGTCACTGGGATTCACATTAATTTCAATGCTGTCATCAATTAAAGGATACACAAAAACGGAGGCAAAAGAAGTATGTCTGCGGGCATTACTGTCGAAAGGAGAAATTCTGACTAGTCGATGAACACCGCTTTCTGCTTTCAAAAAACCATAGGAGAAATCTCCTTCAAACTGAAGTGTTACACTTTTAATACCAGCTCCATCCCCCTCTTGAAAATCCAATTCAGTAACTTTCCATCCTTGTTTTTCACCGTACATCCGATACATCCGATATAACATTTCGGCCCAATCCTGACTTTCTGTTCCGCCAGCACCTGGATTTATTTGTAATACAGCAGGTAATTCATCTTCCGGTTTATTCAGTGTGCTTTTAAATTCAGCTTCTTCTATTTGTTGCAGGGCATATTCAAAAGCTTGTTTTGTTTCATCTTCTGTTGCATCGTCCGATTTCCAGAAATCGAATAACAATGCAAAGTCATCCACGGCATTACTTACTTGTTTGAATAGTTTCAACCAATATTCGTTAACCTTAATTTCTTTCATCACAGATGTGGCACGAATATTATC
>JBIIAP010000150.1:0-6945 GCA_044239855.1 Sediminibacterium sp.
CTGGCTGATCGTCCGGAAATTGATCGTTGGATTCTCTCTGCGCTCAATACGTTGATAAAACAGGTTACCGATAGTATGAACGATTATGAACCTACCATGGCAGGTCGCGCTATTGAAACCTTCCTGGATGCTCAGTTAAGCAATTGGTACGTTCGTTTGTGCAGAAGAAGATTCTGGAAAGGAGAATACGAGGGGGATAAAATAAGCGCATATCAAACTTTATACGAATGTTTAGAAACCATAGTTAGATTGATAGCACCAATTTCTCCATTCTTTAGCGATGCCATTTTTGCCAATTTAAATACCGTAACCGGTCGTTTTAAAGCAGCATCTGTTCATCATGTCAATTTTCCGGAATACAATGCCGCGGCAGTTGATCCATCCTTAGAAGAAAGGATGGAATTGGCGCAGGAAACTTGTTCTTTAGTTTTGTCACTTCGCAAAAAAGTGAACATTAAAGTGCGCCAACCCCTTCAAAAAGTAATGATTCCGGTGCTAAATCCTCAAATGAAGGTACAATTAGCTAAAATGGAAGATTTGATTAAGGCGGAAGTTAATATCAAGGAAATAGAATATATAACCGAAACTGCGGGCGTAATTAATAAAAAGATAAAAGCTAACTTTAAAACTTTAGGGGCTAAACTAGGTGCTTCTATGAAAGAAGCGGCTGCATTAATTGCCGGATTTAGTCAGGATCAAATTACTGAAATTGAGCAAAAAGGATTGATAATCATACAGTTATCATCCGGTTCGGTGTCAATTGAGTTGGGAGATGTAGAAATAGTAGCGGAAGATATACCTGGCTGGAGTGTTGCCAGCAAGGGGGCGCTAACGGTAGCCCTGGATATTACCATCACCGAGGAGTTGAAAAATGAGGGAGATGCCCGTGAACTGGTAAACAGGATACAAAATATCAGAAAAGAGAGCGGATTTGAGCTTACAGACCGTATAATTGTACAGTTAGAACTGAATGAACGATTCCGTAATGGGATAATGAAATATAACGACTATATTTGCCGCGAAATTCTGGCTGATGAAATTGACTGGTTGCCTCAGATTTCTGGAGGTAATGATATAGAAGTCAATGACATAGCCTTAAAAGTAGTAGTAAACAAAAAAGGATAAACCTTATGGCTACAAAAAAACCGGCTGCTAAACCAGCACCTGCGAAAACTGCACCGTCAAAAGCAGCTAAAGCAGCACCGGCTTCAAAATCAGCAAGCAAGTCTGCTCCTGCAAAGGCGGCAAAACCGGTTGTAAAATCGGCACCTGCTAAATCAGTTGTAAAAGCAACACCTGCGAGCAAAGCAGCGCCTGCAAAATCAGCTGCAAAATCAGCTGTGAAGCCGGCAGCAAAACCGGCAGCAAAACCTGCAGCAAAAGCGGTTCCTGCAAAGTCTCCGGCTAAAGCTGCCCCTGCAAAACCGGTTGTAAAATCGGCCCCTGCAAAACCGGTAGCTAAAGCTGCACCTGCTAAGCCTGCGAGTAAAACTGCTCCTGCAAAACCGGTAGCAAAAGCAGCACCGGCAAAACCGGCTCCAAAATCTGCACCAGTTAAGGTAGTGCCTAAAGTTGCAGTAAAAGCGCCTGCTGCGCCTGTAAAACCGACACCGCCTCCTCCACCGGCAAAACCTGCAGTAAAAGCACCTCCTACACCTCCGGTTAAGCCTGTAAAAAAAGTGCCTGGCCCAATCAAAGACGTAAAAGTTCCTTCCATAAAAACAAAAAGCAGCTTACCATATAATCCTGGTTATACACCGCTAGAAAAAAGAGTGGTGCCACCACCTCCTCCAAGAGGCCCATTGGTAAAATATGGTGATACCGAATTAACCGAATTCCGTGACCTGATCAACAGAAAGCTAGAAGCTGCTAAAAAAGAGCTGGCTTATTTACAAGGGTTAATCACTCGCAAAGATGAAATGGGTGGCGATAATGATGATGCTCGTTACATGACCATGGAAGATGGTTCTATGAGCATGGAAAAAGAACAATTAAGTCAAATGGCTAGTCGCCAGATTACTTATATCGACCATTTAGAGAAAGCTATAATGCGCATTGAGAATAAAACTTATGGTATCTGTAGAGTTTCCGGAAAGCTAATAGATAAAGCGCGCTTACTAGCTGTGCCTCATGCTACATTAAGCCTAGAAGCTAAACTCGGATTAATTAAACCTTCCGCAGATTAGCATATTAAATTGTTTATACCAAAGCGGTTGTTTCAATAGAATCAACCGCTTTTTAGTTGTTACACCGTTATACCAATAAAGTCGCTAATTTTACAGTATTAAATAGAAATTATGGAGGAGGGAAAACGTCAGCGTCAGGTGGCAGGAGCATTGCAGGAACAATTCAACGATATATTTCGTCGGTTAAATTTAACCATGATAGATGGTGGAATGGTATCTATCTCTAATGTGAAAGTAACGCCTGATTTATTGGAGGCCAGGGTTTATCTGAGTTTATTTCAGGTAAAAGACCCTGCAAAAACAATGAAAACAATTGAATCGCGCGCCTGGGAAATTAAAAAAGAACTGGCCGATAAAATGAAACACCAGCTCCGTAGAATACCGGTGATTCATTTTTATAATGATGATACCCTGGATTATGTTTTTAAAATGGAAGAAGTCTTTAAAAACCTACAGTCTGGTACAAATAAAGAAGAAGAATAATCAATAATTACGTTTTCGGTAATTCGGCCTTTCAAAATTTCATTTTCCTGCATGAACCTACTTTTTGCCTGGCGATATTTTCGGTCTAAGAAATCTACCAATGCCATTAATATCATTGCCTGGATTGCTGTAACAGCTATTACTGTTGGTACAGCAGCGCTAATTATTATTTTAAGTGTTTTTAACGGGTTTGAAGACCTGGTTAAAAGCTTATATGTAGATTGTTATGCCTCCGTAAAAGTGATACCCACCCAAACCAAAACTTTTTTTCTCTCTCCTCAGCAACTCCATCAATTTAAAGCAATCAAAGAAGTTAAAGAATTTAGTTTTGTTGCAGAAGAAAAAGCGTTGTTGATGAGCAATTTCCAAACCATTGTAACGGTTAAGGGGGTAGAAGCTCATTACAATAAAGTAAACAATATTGCTCCTTATATAACGCATGGCGTTTTTGAATTGGGTACACCCGAAGCACCTTCTATAGTTATGGGCGTTGGGATTGAAAATGCCGCTGGTATTAATCTAGACAGAAATCTAACCCCTACCGTTCTGTATATGCCCAATAGAAATGCAGCTTCTTTTAACGCTACCGATGGATTGAATTCTTATACAGTGCACCCTGCGGGTGCATTCCTGATTCAACAGGATTTCGACAACAAATATGTATTTACCAACCTGAACTTTCTTAAATACATGCTTAACATGGCACCTAATGAATACAGTGCTATAGAAATTAAAACCAGTCCACAAAACGAAAATGCAGTAAAAGAAAAACTAAAAAACATATTGGGTAAACAATGTGAGGTGCTTACTCGTTATGAACAAAATCGTTCTTTATATGCGGTTATGCAGATTGAAAAATGGGTGATATATGGAATTCTATCCCTGATTTTGATTGTAGCTGCTTTTAATATTATTGGGGCATTAACCATGTTGGTGCTCGAGAAACAAAAAGACATTGCTGTCTTAAAAGCCATGGGCGCCAGTGACAACCGTATTCGTAATATATTTTTATTGGAAGGGTTGCTATTAGCCGGTATTGGCGCTGCTATTGGCGTTATATTGGGAGGAACTATTTGTTGGATTCAGTTTAAATTTCACCTGCTCAAACTAGGCGGGTCAACTTTTATTATAGACTACTATCCGGTGCAATCTTCTGTAACTGATTATCTGTTGGTGGTTTTAACCGTTGCAGTAATTGCTTTTTCAGCGGCTTATATAACCTCCCGCAAAGCAGGAGGTCGTGTAGTTTCTTTAAAAAGTTAGCAGATTAATAATCTCCTAATGTTTCCGGTAATTGAGCTAATGCTTTTGCTAATTGATCATCATTGGGAGCAATACCATGCCACTCGTGACTTCCTTCCATAAAATCTACTCCTTTACCCATCTCCGTTTTCATTAATATACAGATTGGCTTTCCTTGTCCGGTCATTGACTTCGCTTTGTCTAACACCGCAACTACATCATCCATATCGTTGCCATTCATGTCAATTACTGTCCAGTTAAACGCTTCAAATTTAGCCCTTAAGCTATCTAAGCTTAATACTTTGCTGGTTGGTCCGTCAATCTGTTGACCATTAAAGTCTACAGTAGCAATTAAATTGTCAACTTTATTGTGCGCTGCAAACATTACAGCCTCCCAAATTTGCCCTTCTTGTAATTCACCATCTCCATGTAAAGAAAAAACCAGATGTGCATCTTTATTTAATTTTTTGCTTAAGGCAGCACCAATCGCTACGCTTAATCCCTGTCCTAATGAACCACTGGCAATTCTAACACCAGGAAGGTGTTCATGCGTGGTAGGATGCCCCTGTAAACGGGTATTTAATTTCCTAAAACTGGCCAGTTCCTTTACGTCAAAATAACCAGAACGTGCTAATACAGCATAAAATACGGGAGAAATATGACCATTTGAAAGAAAAAATACATCTTCCTGAACTGCATCCATCGAAAAGTTGCGATCATGCTTCATAATATGAAAATACAAGGCAGTTAAAAAATCGGTGCAACCTAAAGATCCACCGGGGTGACCACTTTGCACTGCATGTACCATTCTCACTATATCTCTGCGAACTTGATTGGAAATATCTTTTAATTCAGAAATGCTTGCCATAATTTATGATGTTTCTATTGATTGGCGAAGATAAATGCAATTGTTCCAATATCTTAAATAATTACCCAAAAAATGAATACATATAAATTAAAATTGCATAAGAGCGGGTAAATTCACAATAAAATAAGGTAACTTTGCGTTTATAAATCTGAATAAAGTACATGACGCCCCCCAAGGGTACTTTAAAACTGCTTCCATGGAAAACATTGTATTCGGAGTTATATTAGCATTCATCATTACCTTCTACTCAATTCCTGTTATTATACAAGTTTCTAATATGAAGAAACTTTTTGATCTTCCCGATGATAGAAAATTGCACCAAAGTCCAATCCCTTCATTAGGTGGGTTAGGAATTTTTGGTGGCTTTATCATGGCGATTTTATTATTTGCAAATTTTTCTGATCCGGAGGTATTTACCTCTGTGCAGTACTATTTAGCTGCATGTATGGTAATTTTCTTTTTAGGGTTAAAAGATGATATTTTAATTCTTACCCCGCTTAAAAAGCTATTTGGACAAATTGCTGTAGCTGCAATTCTTATTTTTAAAGCTAAGCTGATCATTACTGATATGGATCACTTTTTGGGAATTGAAAATCTCTCCAGAACTGCTGGCATCATCCTTTCCTTTGCTACCATCATTGTAACAATGAATGCATATAATTTAATTGATGGGGTGGATGGATTAGCTGGAAGTGCCGGCATCATCACTGCCAGTTTTTTTGGAATTTTTGCCCTCTTGAGCGGCAATAACTTTTATGCACTTATAGGTTTTAGTTTTGCCAGTGCACTGGCAGGCTTTTTATTTTATAATTTCTCCCCTGCCCGAATTTTTATGGGTGATACAGGCGCAATGCTCATTGGCTTGGTTAATGCTATTCTAGTTATTCATTTCATTAATACCAATCATTCAAATATTCGTTTTAATATGGAGGCCGCCCCGGCAATGGGTTTTGGAGTGCTCTTGATCCCTTTAGTAGACACATTAAGGGTATTTGGAATTAGAATTATGAATGGTTTTTCCCCTTTCTTGGCAGACAGAAACCATATTCATCACCTGCTCTTAGATAGGGGGATGTCGCATAAATCTGTTGTCTTTTCAATATCCGTTGCATCCATCCTTTTTATTATATTAACTTATTTTGCGCTTCCTTTAGGAACAACATTGGTAGTTATTATGCAAATTGCATTGTATTATACAGGGGTATATATTTTAAATATTACCAACCCAAAAGCAAAAAAACTCAAAGTGATTAAAGGTAATATTGGTTATGATGATGATCAACATCCCCAATTATTCACCAAAAGAAACTCCAATAAATTAAGCACATACAGAACTTGGCGCAAAAAATCTTCAATTTAACCACCGCTCTATTTTATCTGATAAGGCAATATTGCAGATGCTCTTTCCCCATTTTTTTAAAATGATTTATTATTTTCGCAGTAATTTAAATAGGATTTATGACGGAAGCATTAAGTTTAATATTAGATGAACTAACTGAAAATATGCAAAAAGGCATTCAGCATTTAGAAGCTGAATTAGTTAAAATAAGAGCAGGGAAAGCCAATCCCAGTATGTTAGATGGCCTTACCGTTGAATATTATGGTGCTCCAACTGCAATCAGTCAGGTGGCTAACATAACCGTTTTAGATGCCAGAACGATCAGCATTCAACCTTGGGAAAAGAATATGTTGCAAGCCATAGAACGTTCTATTATGGCGGCTAACATTGGCATTACACCTCAAAGTGATGGTGTTCAAATAAGATTATTCATGCCCCCTTTAACTGAAGAAAGAAGAAAGGAATTGGTTAAAAAAGCAGGTGGTGAAGGGGAACATTCTAAAGTGGCTATAAGAAATATCAGAAGAGATGCCATTGAGCAGGTTAAAAAATTGCAGAAAGATGGACTAAGTGAAGATGCAGCAAAAGACGCCGAAAAAAACATTCAGGAAACTACTGATAAATTCATTGCTTTAGTGGATAAGCATCTTGCTTTAAAGGAAAAAGAAATGATGCAGGTGTAATAGCTTTGTATCGTCAATAAAAATATTGCATGAACTGCCCAATCATTTATTAACCAATTATTGCTAGTACTTTAATTGGTTATTTTTTGTTTACCATATATACACCCCCTAAAATAATACATAAGCAACCTACTTGTATTGCAT
>JBIIAP010000151.1:0-6817 GCA_044239855.1 Sediminibacterium sp.
TGACATATTCCGCTTACCTCCACAATATTCAAGACAGATAGTATCAATGGCAGTTCTGGAGTTGAGCTCCAGGATTTCACCACTGACTTAACTGCCCGCCTACGCACCCTTTAAACCCAGTGAATCCGGATAACGCTTGCACCCTCCGTATTACCGCGGCTGCTGGCACGGAGTTAGCCGGTGCTTATTCATAAGGTACCGTCAGACGATCTAGAAAGACCTTTTTTCGTCCCTTATAAAAGAAGTTTACAATCCAGAGGACCTTAATCCTTCACGCGGCATGGCTGGATCAGGCTTGCGCCCATTGTCCAATATTCCTTACTGCTGCCTCCCGTAGGAGTCGGGCCCGTGTCTCAGTGCCCGTGTGGCTGATCATGCTCTCACATCAGCTACTGATCGTAGACTTGGTGGGCCGTTACCCCGCCAACTATCTAATCAGCCGCACACCCATCTCCTAGCGCCGTAGCTTTAATATAAATATGATGCCATATCTATATGTTACGGGGTATTAATCCAAATTTCTCTGGGCTATTCCCCACTAAAAGGAAGGTTGTGTACGTGTTCCGCACCCGTTTGCCGGTCGCCATCATTTGTATTGCTACAAACATGCTGCCCCTCGACTTGCATGTATTAAGCCTGCCGCTAGCGTTCATCCTGAGCCAGGATCAAACTCTCCATTGTAAATGTTTTGTCTGATCTGACTGTTACTCTCAATTAAATCGAAATTAACGTCTGTTCTTGTTTATTTTTTGATGCTTATAACCTGTACCTGAAATTCTAATTTCAAGTTACTGTTGCTTCCAAACTTTCAAAGATCTTTTAGCTTTTCTAATCTAGCTACCAACTCTTTCGAGCGGGTTGCAAAACTACATCGCTTATTTTATTTGACCAAATCTTTTTGAAACTTTTTATTAAAAATTATTCCAAAAAAACCAATCACCTAAATCATCTAAAGAACTGTAAATCTACACCGCTTATCTTCTTCCTCACTTCCCTTTCCCCTAACGGGCTGCAAAAGTAAGAGAATCTTTTTAAACAACCAAATATTTTAAAAAAATTATCTGAAATAATCTCCAATATTTAATCCCTAAAAAATCATCTAAAGAACTGTAAATCAATTAATTATCTCCTCCTCATACCCCTCTCCTCTATCCCTTTTCCCCTAACGGGCTGCAAAGATAACAACTTTACACTCCCCACCAAATATTTATTCATCTATTTTGAAAAATATTGATGTTTTATAGTACTATTACTAATGACGAGTTATTTAATTTACCTGTAAAAAACCTCTTTTTTACTATGTGCTAATCAGTCTATATGTAATTAACTATAGGTATACAATTATTTATGGTAGTACAATGTGTCTATTAAAATAGAACATTGACTAAAAACAGTCCTTGTGGCGGTGTGCTGAAATCTGCTCTAGTACAGTCTTTTGCTTTAATTATGTTCTCAAATTCAGCTAATGATAAATTCCCTCTACCCACTTTTAACATGGTACCTACCAGGCCTCGTACCATTCCTCTTAAAAATCGGTTGCCTTTTACCGTATACCTCAACTGTTTGCCTTCTAAGGCTTCCCAATAAGACTCATATATATCACAATTATGTGTAAAGACTTGCGTATTGCGCTTGGCGAAACTAGTAAAATCGGTATGTTGCTTAATCATTGATGCAGCTTCATTTAGCAGGGTAATATTTAGGGTGTATGGGTAATGCCATCCCCGGTCTTTCATGAACGGGTCTTTGTGTGTATATATATAGTATTGGTATTTTCTTCCTATAGCATCAAACCGGCAATGAGCGGTTGGGGATACTTCTTTTAAGGAATGGATACATATGTCATCCGGCAGGATTGCATTTAAATTATAGACCTGCTTATCACCTAGAATTTTATCTAAATCAAACTGAAAAAAATTTTGTAGTGCATGAACACCGGTATCTGTTCTGGATGAACCGGTTAAAATCACCTCTTCCTTCAATAGAATTTTCATTGCTTTTTGGATCTCCAACTGTATGGTTGGGGCATTGTCTTGCACCTGAAAGCCATGATAAGCTGTTCCTTTGTACCCTACTTCTAAAAAATATCTTGGCATTTCTATTGATTTTTATCAGTTTATTTAACAAATTTACTGAAATAGGCTTTTGGGAAACCTAACAGATGCCTTTATCTTTATCGGCTAAATGCATTACATGAAGAAAATATTACTTATTGGGTTACTCTGCTGGTCGACCTTCGCTATTGCGCAAAGTATGCAGGAAAATGATAAAAAAACTTACAGAGCAACACCCACCAAGATCAATGATCTGATACACACTAAACTAAATGCAACATTTAACTATGAAAAATCGCAGTTGAACGGTAATGTTTGGATTAATTTGAAACCACATTTCTACGCTACAGATTCCTTGCTTTTAGATGCCAAGGGAATGCAAATTAATAAAGTCCAATTGGTAAAGAAAGGAAAGTATTTGCCCTTGAAATATCAATATAATGGGAAAGAATTAAATATTCGATTAGATAAGAGCTATACCAGGAAAGAGCTTTATACTATTTACATAGATTACATAGCGAAACCAAATGAATTGGAAGCGGCAGGAAGTGCGGCAATAACTGATGCAAAGGGACTATATTTTATAAATCCTACCGGTGAAGATAAAGATAAGCCCACTCAAATATGGACCCAGGGTGAAACAGAAGCTACTTCGGTATGGGTTCCTACCATCGACAAGACTAACCAAAAAAGTACACAGGAGTTTAATTTAACTGTTCCTGCCAAATATGTTTCATTATCGAATGGTAAATTGGCTCAACAAGTCATCAATAAAAATGGAACGCGAACGGACAAATGGGTTATGACTCAACCCAATAGTCCTTATTTGTTTTTTATTGGCGTTGGAGATTATGCTGTGGTAAAAGATCAATACAAAGGGAAGGAAGTAAGTTATTATGTAGAAAAGCCTTACGAGAAAGTTGCCCGGAAAATTTTTGGTAATACGCCGGAAATGATGCAATTTTTTTCTACCAAACTAGGGGTTGAATATCCTTGGGTAAAATACAGCCAAATTGTTGGAAGAGACTATGTAAGTGGAGCTATGGAAAACACTACGGCTACTTTACATCAGGAAAGTGCTCAGCAAGATGCAAGACAGCTTGTTGATGGGAATGAATGGGAAAGTACAATTGCACATGAATTGTTTCATCATTGGTTTGGCGATTTAGTTACTGCAGAGAGCTGGAGTAATCTTACAGTAAATGAAAGTTTTGCAGACTACAGTCAATACTTATGGTTAGAATATAAATATGGTGCTGATGAAGCTGGACATGAGAACTATTCATCAATGCAGAGTTATTTATCGAATGGGAAAGAGGCCAGTAAGGATCTGGTGAGATTTTATTATAACGATAAAGAAGATATGTTTGATTTAGTGAGCTATCAAAAAGGTGGACGCATATTAAATATGTTGCGAAACATAGTTGGTGATGATGCGTTTTTTAAATCACTCAATAAATATCTTACAGACAATAAATATAGTAATGGAAGCGCCCATAAATTAAGAATGGCATTTGAAGCGGTTACCGGAAAGGATTTAAACTGGTATTTTAATCAGTGGTATTTTGGAAATGGGCATCCTAAATTAACGATCAGTTACAGATATTATGATTCGATTCAACAAGCGGCTGTGATCATCAAACAAACACAAAACGAAAAATCATTCACTTTACCCATAGCAATTGATGTTTATGAAGGGGCTGTCAAAAAACGCTATACGGTTTGGGCAAGCAGCAAAGCCGACACTTTTTACTTCCCGGCAACAATGAAACCTACTTTAATTAATGTAGATGCAGATAAAGTTTTATTAGCGGAGAAAAAAGAGAATAAAACTATTGCAGAATACGAACAGCAATATAAATATGGCGGTCAATACCTTGACAGAAGGGAGGCGATTGAATTTGCAGGTAAGCGCTTAGGTGATTCAATAGCTCGCAGATTAGTAGAATTGGCATTAAAAGATAAATATTACAGACTTCGTTCTTTAGCTATTAATATTTTAGCCTCTGAAAAATTATCGGACAGTATTTTACTACAAATAGCATCTATTGCCAAAAAGGATGACGCAAAAAAGGTTCGGGCAGAAGCAATAGAATTACTAGGTAGACAAAAGAATAACTTATATAAAAGTTTTTTTACTCAGGCAGTTAAAGATTCTTCGTATTCTGTTTCGGGTGCTGCTTTGGAAGCGCTGAATTTAATAGATGGTAGTCAGGCATTTACCATTGCAATGGAATTATCTAAAAAGCCGGCAAAAGGTAGATTAGGGAAAGCAATAACCAATGTTATTATAGATAATGGCAATGAAAGCAATGCAACTTTTGTATTAAAAAGTTTTAATGATATGCCTTTATCATCAGAAAAATTTAGTGCAATTGGTTCGTTGAGTAAGTTTTTAGAAAAAGTAGAAGACCCTACTAATTTTAAGAATGGAGTTGATGCGATTGTTTCATTCAGAGATGCAATACCTCAACAAGTTAGAGCACAAACGGATCCCTTTATTAATAGCATGATACTAAAGGGTTTGATGTCCAAAAAGGAAAAAGCAGGGGCTACTGAATTAGCGGAATATATTAAATCTAAATTAGCCGAATAATCAAAATGTTGAAGTGAGCAGCGGGTGGAATCCGGTAATAATTACCAGCTTCCACCTGCGCCACCTCCACCGGAGCTACCACCACCAAATCCGCCGAAGCCACCACTATCGCCACCACCAAATCCACCTCCACTACTTCTATTTCCGCCCAGGAGAGAAGACCATAAAATTGCTTCGGCAATATTGCCTACACCGCGACGGCTCATCATACCACCACCACGACTACCTCCTCCACCTACAACAATCAGAATTACTACAAAAAGGATCACTAAGAAAGTAACTATAGAGCTACCGCCATTCGGCTTTTTTTCACGTTTAACTTTGTATTCCCCTACTGCAGCTTTGGTTAATGCATTAATGGCATTGTCTATACCCCGGTAATAGTTTTGTTCCTTAAATGCCGGAACCATTTCATTTCTATAAATACTGGAGGCGGTGATATCTGGGATTGCACCTTCTAAACCATAACCTACTTCAATCCACAGTTTTCTATCTTCAATTGATGCAATAATCAAAACACCGTTATTGGTTTTGGCATTGCCTATTCCCCACGCTCTAAAAAGCTTTACAGCATAGTCTTCAATTGCAGCGCCATCCAAAGACTTAATTAGCACCACTGCAATTTGATTAGACGTACTATCATCTAAAGCTACTAGTTTTTGTTCGAGAATTGCTACTTGATCGGGCGACAATACCCCTGCAGCATCATTAACTAAACGAGGAGGATTCGGCTTGGGCAATATGTTTTGTCCATAGCTGGCAATAAAGCCTGATAATATGAATAGAAAAAAAAATATTTTTTTCATGTGTTTTTATTGGTGGTAGCGTTCGCTTAGTTGTTATTCACTTATTACACAAAATTTGTATAACGCTTATTTCATGAAATAAGCAAAGCCTCTCCTTTTGGCAGAGAGGCTTTGCAGTTTATTTTCCGAAGATAATTTCGTCGGGTAATTCGTTTTTATCTGTTTGGGCATCATAAGGAAAATGATACAATAATGCCTCTCCGATATCATGAATAATGTTGATCAACCCTTCGGTGTAGTTACTACTGTTAAATGCAGCAAGTATTGCTTTCACCTCATTTAGCCAAAATTCCTGTCCAACTTTTTGGTGAATACCTTCATCTCCATAAATAGCCAACTGACGATCTTTCATGGCCAGATAAATTAAAACAGCGTTCCGGTCATTCGTTTTGTCCATCGCTAATTGGAAGAAAATTTCCTTAGCTCTGTGTACCGGATTCACCATTTTGCATTTTTTTTCAATATAAATTCGGACTTCACCGCTGGTTTTTTGCTCAGCATTCTTGATAGCCTGAACGATTTGGGCATTCTCTGCTTTAGAAAAGTAATCCGAAATAGGTTTATTGAATAGTCGTAGCATGAATTGAGATGATTAGAATTTAACTTCAGGAGCTTTTTCTGCGCCAACTTCCGCTTTGAATCCTTCCTTTACTTTAAATCCGAACAATCCTGCTAAAATATTCATTGGGAAAGAACGGGCTTTAATGTTATAATCTGCTACGGCTGCGTTAAAGTCGTTTCTAGAAACTTTAATTCTGTTTTCAGTACCTTCTAATTGCGCTTGTAATCCACGGAAAGCTTCATTTGCTCTTAGGTTAGGATAGTTTTCAGTAACCATCAATAATCTGCCTAATGCTTGAGACAATTGACCCTGAGATGCCTGAAATTCTTGTAATTTTTCTGGCGTCAGATCTTTTGCGTCAATTTTCATTTGAGTAGCGCTTGCTCTGGCTTTAACCACATTTTCAAGAGTAGATTGTTCGAAATTGGCTTCTCCTTTCACTGTATTGACCAAATTGGGGATCAAATCTGCACGGCGCTGATAATCACTTTGCACGTTATTCCATGCTTTATTTACAGTTTCATCTTGTTGAACTAAACCATTATAACCGTTGCAGCCACATCCGCCTAATAAAAGAACTAAAGCTGCAATTACAATGAGAGTAATGTTTTTTGTGCTCATAAGGTGTAATAATTTAATGTAAGATAGTTAATTGTTTTACTTACTATTTGTTAAAACTCAAATGAAATGCCAATATTTTATTTATGGCAATCTGGCATTTATAGAGACTATGAGGTTTAATGTGACCATTCCAATTGATTTTAGCCTCACTGAATTCGCCGGTCATGATTTCTGAAAG
>JBIIAP010000152.1:0-6802 GCA_044239855.1 Sediminibacterium sp.
TATTTCTGTCCCAGTTATCTTTATTTTCGGATAGAGATCCTAAAATTTTACTCATGTCCCAATTATTAGGAAATGGACGAATATCAACTCCACCACAAATACTACCAGCTGCGCCAAATAAGTCTTTATGCTTAATCGCTAAATAAAAAGCGCCATGTCCTCCCATACTTAACCCTGTAATTGCTCTGTAGGAAACTTTATTTATTGTTGGATAATGATCATCTATATACGGCACAAGCTCTTTAATCATAAAAGTTTCATACTTATAACTAGAATCTACCGGGCTATCTAAATACCAACTATTAAATCCCCCATCGGGCATAACAAGTATTACTTGATTATCATATGCCTTTTGAATTAAACCTGGAGCGTCTTTTAACCATGATTTGTAATTGCCACTATACCCATGTAATAAATAAACAACAGGTAGTTTACTTTCTGCAGGAATGTTATCAGGTTTTATCACTAAAACTTTAATGGGCTTTTTCATGCTTGAACTAAACACCGCAATGGAGTCTACAGATGCTTTAGAAGAAAAACTAATAACGAAAAAAATATATAATAATAACTTTTTCATAATAGTATAAAATTATAAAATACAAATGCCACCCTTTAAAAGTGGCATTTGTATAAATTTAGATGTTTCAATTAATTATTTACTTTTTCCTAATGCATTTTGCATGGGATTCATTCCACTCGATTGTCCTCTACCTCTTGCTGCACCTGCTTTGAATATGGAGAACTTACTTGGTTCTTCAATTGCAGGCCAGGTGTTATTGGATTCATTAATATCAGCTGTTTCCCTTAATGGATCTAGTTGAATTTTAACTGCCTTCTGTGTTGTCATGAAAACTTTAGTTACTTTATTTTCATTTTTTCTCCAAATTTGAGCTGGAATGCGCTCAGTCTGCTTACTTCCATCAGCAAAAGTAAACTCCAATATAATCGGCATTACTAATCCCCCTTTATTTAAAAAAGTGATTTCATATAAATTTGCAGACTTATATTTTTCTTTTTCTTCTTCTGTTAAATTTTCCAGATTACCTGCAAATGAAGGAACAGGAAAAGTTACAGTTGAATCATAAGGCTCTAGTCCTCTTGTATATCTCCAATAAAAGTCTCTCAATGAGGTATCAACATCTGTTTGAAACTGAATTTTCTTGTCATTTCTATTTCTAATTTTAGAAATATCGTCATACGCATTTGCACCACTGAACAATGGCTTATCTAATCCTCTCTTCACTTGTGGCCTGTCTGCACCTGGTAAAGGGGTAGATGAAGGATCCATTACCGCTAATTTAACTGTGTCGATTGCAATGTCACATGCTTCAATTCCATAATACCAACCTCGCCAAAACCAGTCTAAATCCTCCCCACTTGCATCCTCCATTGTTCGGAAAAGATCTGCAGGAGTTGGGTGCTTAAATGCCCATCTTCTGGCATATTCCCTAAATGAAAAATCAAATAATTCCCTTCCCATAACAGTTTCACGCAGAATATTTAATCCTGTTGCTGGCTTTGAATAAGCATTTGGTCCAAACTGTATGATGTTTTCAGAGTTTGTCATTATGGGTTCCAGTTGTTCCTTAGGCAATTTCATATAGTCTGCAATAGCCCAGGCTGGTCCACGGCGAGAAGGGTATTTGTTATCAAATAATTCTTCAGTAAGATATTGTACAAATGTATTCAACCCCTCATCCATCCAACTCCATTGACGTTCATCGCTATTAATAATCATTGGAAAGAAATTATGTCCTACCTCATGAATAACTACACCTAACATACTATATTTGGTAGCTTCAGAATATGAACCATCCTTATTTGTTCGCCCATTATTAAAACAAATCATTGGATATTCCATTCCATTTGCGGCCTCAATGCTTTGAGCAACGGGATATGGATATGGGATAGAAAACTTAGAATAGGTTTTAATAGTATGCGCAACAGCCTTTGTAGAATACTTACGATATAAGCCATAAGCTTCCTTAGGGTAACCACTCATACACATCACTTTTTT
This sequence comes from Sediminibacterium sp., assembly GCA_044239855.1. Lineage (GTDB taxonomy): Bacteria > Bacteroidota > Bacteroidia > Chitinophagales > Chitinophagaceae > Sediminibacterium. The sequence goes on from JBIIAP010000152.1 coordinate 2,018, forward strand.
CCCTTCAATAAACGCTGGCATAGCATCCCAAATATATCTTCGGCTAGATGTCCAGGCAAAATCCCTTACATTCTCGGCTTTGAATAACCATGTTTTCTTTTGTGAACTTTTGCTTTTTTCGGCTTTCAACGCTTCATCAAGCGTAGCCACTTCAACTGGTTCTTTAGCATTTTGAGCCTGATTCCAGCGAGCCAATTGAGCTGGTGATAATACTTGCGCATAATTTTGACAAACACCAGTGCCTAATACAATATGATCCGCCGGTAAAGTTATTTGAACACTATAGTTTCCAAATACTAAAGCAAATTCCCCTCTGCCTACAAATTGATGATTTTGCCAACCCTGAAAATCACTATATACGCACAGACGAGGAAACCATTGAGCCATTGTAAACAATTGATTACCATCTTCTAATGTTTCAAAACCACCTCTACCACCAAAAGTCATTCTATCAGGAATTTTATAGCTCCAGTCTAAATTAAATTGAAATTTTTGACCCGGTTTCAATGCTGTTGGTAAATCAATACGCATCATCGTTTTATTGATCGTGTAGGATAATGCCTTACCAGTGACATCAGTTAATTTCGAAATAATATGTCCATAACCATTATCTTTTTTGCTCTCAAGAAAATTATCGATAGATTTTGTAGATATCTGACGATTTAATGTAGAAGCATCCTGATAATTTGCATTGTTAACAGTACTGTGCTCATTTTCATCTAACTGCAACCAGATATAGGTAAGCACATCCGGTGAATTATTGTAATAAGTAACTTTTTCGCTGCCTTTTAATTTTAAATTAGGCTCATCTAACTCACAAGTAATTTCATAGTCAGCGCGTTGTTGCCAATATTTAGGCCCAGGTGCACCGCTGGCTGTTCTGTATTCATTTGGAGTAGGTAAAATAGTACCTAACTGTTCAAATTTGTTACCATGATTAGACGTTGGATTGTTCATGATATTTTGCGCTTGCGCTGAAAAAGCCAAGCATAACATCAAAAAAATTACCGCAATTTTCTGCATAATTGTACTTTTTATAATTAGAAAGGTGAACGTTCAATTGCCATTTGTAAAGCTAGCGCAAATGAAACTGCCGACACAAATAGCATATATTCTCTACGATTTATTTTAAATAATGATACTAATATAAGCGATATTATTAACATACAAAGTACAATAATAATTTGACCAAATTCCAAGCCTAAATTAAAGGACAGTAATTGAAAAACAACTGATTCGCCTTTACCCAAAAAGCTTTTTAGATAATTACTGAATCCAAGCCCGTGTATTAGTCCAAAAAACAAAGCAAAGAAGTATATAGACGGAAATTTCTCTTTAAAAATAAACTTCTTTACAAACACATTACTAATAGATGTTATAACGATGGTGATTGGAATCAAAAACTCAATCCATTTCATGGAATAATTTATTATATTAAATATACTTAATATAAGTGTTATACAATGTCCAATCGTGAATGCTGTAACTAAAACTAATAATTTCTTCCAATCATTAAATTGATAGCGTATACTCAATGCAACAATGAATAGCAAATGATCCAACCCTTTCAAGTCTACAATATGCTTAAATCCTATCTCAAGGTATAATCCAAAATCATTCATAAGAAAGTAGTTAAATTTATCACGACATTTGTGTTGTAAAAATAAATATTGTTGAATGGCAAATATAATGGTTCAATGGTTGATAATGACTAGTATGGCAATTGTTCACCCTTTTTTTGTTGCTGTAATTGACATCAATCACAACGCAAAAGAAGCTACAGCTGAAGTGAGTATTAGAATATTTACCGATGATTTAGAGAAAACGCTACAAAAAAATAGCACATATAATATTGATTTAGTTCATCCGGAGAACAAAACAATCATTGATAAAAAGCTACATGAATACATTAAAAATCACCTTCAATTAAAAATCAATAATGCACCTGTTTCTGGAAACTATTTAGGCTACGAAATAGTAAAGGAGAGTGTTTGGATTTATTTTGAAGTATCCGGTATAAAAGAACTTAACAAATTAGAAGTAGATTGTAGTTTGTTGTACGATTTTGAGACCAGTCAAATCAATATTTTTCATGTAAAAAGTAAAGGAAATGAAAAAAGTTTCAAGCTCGACTACCCTTCAAAAGCCTTTAATATGACATTTTAGTTTGTGGGTAAATTATGGCCTGTTAAATTCTTTGTCAATAATATTTTATCAATCCGATGGTTATCCATGTCTATAATTTCAAACTGAAAAGATTCCCAATTTAATATATCGCCTGTTTTAGGAATTCGTTCTAAATGATGCAATATGAAACCAGCAAGGGTATTATAATCTTGTTCCCCTTTTTCCATCCATTCTGTTTTGTCAAAATAACTTAAAAAATCATAGAATGGGATCTGAGCATCTATTAAAAAAGTGCCGTCTTCTCTTTCAATTACTTCATAAGCTTCATCTTCTTCTTGTGGAATATCGCCCACAATTGCTTCTAAAATATCATTCAACGTCATCAAGCCTTCTACACTGCCATATTCATCAACAATAAAACAATGATGAATTTTAGTTTGTTTAAATTTTTCGAGTACTTGATATGCAGTATTATTTTCAGGAACATACATGGCATCTTTCATAACAGAAAAAACAGGCATATTGCCCTCTGCTAAAAAAATATCTTTTATAGAAACAATACCTTTAATATGGTCTATATCGACTTCACATACCGGGTAAATGGAATGTATAAAATCTTTCAGTTCTTTTCTGACTTCTGCTACTGTTTTATTGCCATCTATCCACTCAATATCGCTGCGATGGGTCATTAATGATGTGATATTTCTATCGCTTAGATGAAATACCCTTTCAATAATTTCCTGCTCAGCCTCTTCAATCGTTCCCTGCTCAGTACCTTCACTAATTATAGCTTTTATTTCTTCTTCCGTAACCTGACTTGCACTTATTTTAATCTTGAGCAGGCGAACCAACAAATTAGAAGATTTACTTAATAACCAAATAATAGGGAAAGTAAGTTTGCTTAAAAAGCTCATTGGAGTAGCTACAGATTTAGCTATTCCTTCAGGATTACTTAATCCGATACGTTTTGGTACTAATTCACCTAATACTAATGAAAGATAGGTGATGATAACAACAATTATTGTAGTTGAAATTGAACTACTGTATTTTTCTAAAATACTAAATTGAGCAAACCAATTAGCAAGTGGCACTTTAAAGTTTTCACCGGAAAATATACCCGTTAATACGCCAATTAAAGTAATACCTATTTGAACAGTAGATAAAAATGTATCTGGATGATTTGCCAATTTTAAAGCATGTGCGGCATTGGTATCTCCTTTTGCAGCTTGACCTTCTAATCTGGATTTTCTTGAGGAAACAAGCGCAATTTCGGCCATTGAAAACAAGCCATTCAAAATAATTAAAAATAGTATAACAATTACTTCCGTCATTTTTGTAAAGTTAAGTGAAAACAGGCAAGCCGATTCTACGAATATAAAAGCTTGCAGTCAGCCATCCAATAGTACTCCCAAGCATTGCGCCCCCTAAAATATCAAATGGGTAGTGTACACCAACATATATTTGTCCATAACTAACACTTGCTGCCCAGATTAGGAAGAGATATTTCCATTTGCGAAAAATATGTCCGAGCGTCATTATTATAAATACTGCAAATCCAAAATGGTTGGTTGCATGTGAAGAAGTAAAACTAAATCCACCGGAACAATGGTTTAAAAGCAATCTTACTTTGTTCATTAGATTTGGATCTGCACAGGGTCTTAGGCGCTCGAAAAAAGGTTTTACAATGCTACTACTCAACTGATCAGTCAATAAAAGAGTAATAATAACAAATATTATCCACTTTAGGGCTGATTTTTTAAAATTAACGATAATAAATAAAATAAGAAAAAGATACAAAGGGATCCAAGTATTGCCCTCCCTGTACCAGGGAAATAGTGCATCAAAAAAAGAAGATGTATAAACTGTATTTATTTTAAAAAAAATAAAAGAATCAAGCTCATTTAGCCAGTTTAAGCAATCTTTATATAAACCAGATTTCAGCAGAATAATGAATAACATAGATCTAGAATGCTTTTATTGCTTTATTAAATAGGGAGTAATTATATTTTTCCAAATTATATACCCATTAACATTCATGTGCAAGCTATCACTTTTATAAATATTCGACAAAGGTTTACCATATATATCAAGCATACTATCCCAAACATTTATAAAACTCGTATTTGTTTGATTATTAAGGAATAATTTAATTGATGCATTTGCAGCGATGATTTTATCTTTATGTTTCCAACGAGATGGGCTGGGTTTGATGGAAATAAATGAAATATGAGCCTGGGGTAAATCATTTCTAATAATTGAAAACAAATCAATAAACTTTGAAGTTACATGAATAGAAGTTATTGTATCAGATGATGCAAAATCATTTTCCCCACAGTAAATAACAATTTGTTTCGGTTGATATGATGTTATCATTTCTTTAGAATACCTAATTATATCAGGAAGTGATGAACCCCCAATACCTCGATTGATTATATTAAATCCCGGAAAATAGCTTTGATAATCTTTCCATAATCTAAATGAAGAACTCCCGACAAATAAAATCGATTGCTTTTTTGGTGGATTTACAAAATCATTTTGTTGATACAATCTAACTTCATCAATAAAAGGCTGGGAAAATACAGATCCAATGAAAAAACAGGAGAATAGATATAAGAAAATGGTTTTCATTTATTTGTTTTAAGATGAATAGCTTCTGTT
>JBIIAP010000153.1:0-6720 GCA_044239855.1 Sediminibacterium sp.
AAATAGAAAACGGCAAAGTGAATATGAAAGAGTTGACTTTCTTAAGTGCCGAAGAAGAAGATTCTGCTAAAATCGCACAAAGTAACTCTCCTTTAAATGAAAAAGGTGAATTCCAGGACGATAGAGTTGTTTCTCGTCAAACTGGTGATTTCCCTATTCTTGATAAGGCTGAAGTGGAATATATGGACGTTGCACCTAACCAAATTGTTGGTTTGAGTGCCTCTCTGATTCCTTTCTTAGAGCATGATGATGCCAACCGTGCCTTGATGGGATCGAACATGCAACGTCAGGCCGTACCACTCATTCTTCCTGAAGTACCTATTGTTGGTACCGGTTTAGAAGGTAAGGCTGCTCGTGATGCACGTATTCAAATTCATGCAGAAGGTAACGGTGTTGTTGAGTTTGTTGACGCAAACGAAATTCATGTTCGTTATGATAGAAATGACCTGGATCGTTTGGTAAGTTTTAATGATGACTTACAGGTGTATAAATTAACCAAGTTCATCAAAACCAACCAAGCTACTTGTATCAACTTAAATCCTGCTGTAAAAAAAGGACAAAATGTTGCTAAAGGTGATTTCTTAACTGAAGGATATGCAACAAAAGACGGTGAATTAGCACTAGGTCGTAACCTGCAAGTAGCATTCATGCCTTGGAAAGGTTACAACTTTGAGGATGCCATCGTTATCAGTGAAAAAGTTGTTCGTGAAGATTTGTTTACTTCTGTTCATATTGATGAATATGAATTAGAAGTTCGTGATACTAAATTGGGTGAAGAAGAATTAACTCCAGATATTCCAAACGTTTCAGAAGAAGCGACTAAAGATTTGGATGAAAATGGTATCATCAGAATTGGTGCTACCATTAAAGAAGGAGATATCTTAATTGGTAAAATCACTCCAAAAGGTGAATCAGATCCAACTCCGGAAGAAAAATTATTACGTGCCATCTTTGGTGACAAAGCAGGGGATGCAAAAGATGCTTCTCTAAAAGCACCTAATGGAACAGAAGGGGTGGTAATTGATAAAAAATTATTCCAACGCGCTAAGAAAGACAAAAACGGAAAAATCCGCGAGAAAGCTTTGTTAGAGAAAGTAGAAAAAGTTCACCAGCAAAATGTAGAAGTTATCAAAGAACTTCTATTGGAAAAATTACAAACTTTATTGGCTGAAAAAGCTTCAGCTGGTGTTAGTAACAACTTTGGTGAAATGCTGATTGGTAAGGGCGCTAAATTTAATCCTAAAAACTTAGCTACCATCGACTATCAGAATGTTAATCCATTGGGTTGGACTGGTGATGCTAAAACAGACGATCAAATCAATACTTTATTGCACAACTACAGCATTAAATATAATGAGGAGTTGGGTAGATATAAGCGCGAGAAATTCAACATCTCTATTGGAGATGAATTACCAGCTGGTGTATTGAAATTAGCCAAAGTTTACCTTGCTGTAAAACGTAAGTTGAAAGTGGGTGATAAAATGGCAGGTCGTCATGGTAACAAAGGAATTGTAGCTAAAATAGTGCGTGCAGAAGATATGCCGTTCTTAGAAGATGGAACTCCGGTAGATATTGTACTGAATCCATTAGGGGTACCTTCTCGTATGAACCTGGGTCAGATCTATGAAACCATTCTTGGATGGACCGGTAAGCGTTTAGGTGTTCGTTTTGCAACGCCAATATTTGACGGTGCTTCAACTACACAAATTGAACAATATTGTGTGGATGCAGGTATTCCAAGAAATGGTCATACCTACTTGTATGATGGGGAAACAGGAGAGCGTTTCCACCAGAAGGCAACCGTAGGAGTTATTTATATGATTAAGTTACACCACATGGTAGATGATAAGATGCATGCCCGTTCAATCGGACCATACAGTCTTATTACACAACAACCATTGGGTGGTAAGGCACAGTTTGGTGGTCAGCGTTTTGGCGAAATGGAAGTGTGGGCATTGGAGGCGTATGGCGCAGCAAATATTCTGCAAGAATTGTTAACACTTAAATCTGATGACATCATCGGTCGTGCAAAGACTTATGAAGCTATCGTTAAAGGGGATAACATACCTAAAGCAGGTGTTCCTGAATCATTTAATGTATTGGTGCATGAACTTAGAGGTTTAGGTTTAGATCTTAAGTTCGATTAACAACTAACAATTCAAATTCTCAACATCGATATGGCATTCAAAAGAGAAAACAAACAACGACCAACTTTTTCACAAATCACTATTAGTCTGGCTTCGCCCGATAGTATTTTAGAAAGAAGTTTTGGTGAAGTATTAAAACCGGAGACCATTAACTACCGTACGTATAAGCCTGAACGTGATGGCTTATTCTGCGAGAGAATTTTTGGACCTGTTAAGGATTATGAGTGTGCTTGTGGAAAATATAAGCGCATACGTTATAAAGGAATTGTATGTGATCGTTGCGGCGTAGAAGTAACTGAAAAGAAAGTTCGACGTGAGCGCATGGGTCACATTAAATTAGTAGTTCCGGTTGTACATATCTGGTACTTCAAAAGTTTGCCAAATAAAATTGGTTACCTTTTAGGCATGAGCTCTAAGAAATTAGAGACCATTGTTTACTATGAGCGTTATGTAGTATTACAAGGCGGTATTAAAGAAAACCTCCAAATGGGTGATCTTCTTACTGAAGAAGAGTACCTAGACATCATGGATAATATTCCAAAAGACAACCAATACCTGCCAGATGAAGATCCACAGAAATTCATTGCAAAAATGGGTGCTGAGGCAGTACATGGTTTATTGGAAAGAATAGATTTAGATGAATTAAGTTTCTCTTTGCGTAATGCAGCAGCAACTGAAACATCACAGCAGCGTAAAGCAGATGCCTTAAAGCGTTTGAGCGTTGTAGAGTCATTCAGAGATGCTGGAACTAGAATTACCAATCGCCCTGAGTGGATGGTAATGCAGTACATTCCGGTTATTCCTCCTGAATTACGTCCATTAGTTCCATTGGATGGCGGTCGTTTTGCTTCATCCGATTTAAATGATTTATATCGTCGTGTTATTATCCGTAATAACCGTTTAAAGCGTTTATTAGAGATCAAAGCTCCGGAAGTAATCTTACGTAATGAGAAACGAATGTTACAGGAAGCCATCGATAGCTTATTTGATAACTCTCGTAAATCTAATGCTGTTAAAGCGGAAGGTGGACGTGCTTTGAAATCTTTATCTGATGTATTGAAAGGTAAGCAAGGTCGTTTCCGTCAGAACTTATTAGGTAAGCGTGTGGACTACTCTGGTCGTTCTGTAATTGTGGTAGGCCCTGAATTAAAAATTCATGAGTGTGGATTACCAAAAGACATGGCTGCTGAATTGTTCAAGCCATTTGTTATCAGAAAATTAATTGAAAGAGGTATTGTAAAAACTGTAAAATCGGCTAAGAAATTAGTAGATAAAAAAGAAGCAGTTATTTGGGATATCTTAGAAAACATATTAAAAGGTCATCCGATTTTATTAAATCGTGCCCCTACACTTCACCGTTTATCTATTCAGGCCTTCCAGCCTAAATTAGTAGAAGGTAAAGCCATTCAACTTCACCCATTGGTTACTTCCTCTTTTAATGCGGATTTTGATGGTGACCAGATGGCGGTACACGTACCTTTAAGCAATGCTGCGATTTTGGAAGCTCAATTATTGATGCTTTCTTCTCACAACATCTTAAATCCACAAAATGGTACGCCAATTACCCTTCCTTCTCAGGACATGGTATTGGGACTGTATTATATTACTAAAGGAAAGAAAACGACTGATACTGAAATTATCAGAGGCCAGGGTATGGCTTTCTACAGTATGGATGAAGTGATCATCGCTTACAATGAAGGCAAGGTAGATTTACACGCAAACATCAAGGTAAAAACCAATGTTCGTGAAAAGAATGGCGATATCGTTAAGAAACTTATTGATACAACCGTTGGTCGTGTATTGTTTAATCAACACGTGCCTGTTGAAGTGGGTTTTGTAAACGCTTTATTGACTAAGAAAAGTTTAAGAGAAATCATTGGTGATATTATTAAAATTACCGATGTTCCTAAAACCGCTAAATTCTTAGATGATATTAAAACACTCGGTTTCCGTATGGCATTCCGTGGTGGATTATCATTCAGTGTAAATGACTTAATTGTTCCGGAACTGAGAAATGAGTTGTTGGAGAGTGCAAAGACTGAAGTAGATGAAGTTTGGGAAAGTTATAACATGGGATTAATTACCAATAATGAGCGTTATAACCAGGTAATTGATATATGGGGTAGAGTGGATATGAAAATCACCGAAACCCTTATTCGTGAGATGGCAACAGATAAACAAGGATTTAACTCTGTTTACATGATGCTGGATTCCGGAGCCCGTGGTAGTAAAACACAGGTTAAGCAGCTGGTAGGTATTCGTGGATTGATGGCTAAACCTCGTAAGAGTGGTAGCTCTGGAAGCGAGGTAATTGAAAATCCAATTCTATCTAACTTTAAAGGTGGATTGAATGTATTAGATTACTTTATCTCAACCCACGGTGCGCGTAAAGGTCTTGCGGATACAGCCTTGAAAACGGCGGATGCGGGTTACTTAACTCGTCGTTTGGTGGACGTATCTCAGGATGTGGTGATTAGTGAAGAAGATTGTGGAACACTTCGTGGTAATGCTACCAGTGCATTAAAAGACAATGAAGACATTATTGAAGGATTAGCAGATAGAATTGAAGGTCGTACTTCATTACACAATGTTTACCATCCGGTAACAGAAGAACTTATCATATTAGCTGGCGAAGAAATTTCTTCTGACGTAGCTAAATATATTGATGAAGTGGGTATTGAAACGGTGGAGATTCGTTCAGTGCTTACTTGTGAAAGCAAGCGTGGTGTTTGTGTAAAATGTTATGGTAAAAACCTAGCTACTGGTTACTTAACGCAAAAAGGTGATGCGGTGGGTATCATTGCAGCTCAATCAATTGGTGAACCGGGTACACAGCTTACACTTCGTACTTTCCACGTGGGTGGGGTTGCGGGCTCTTCCAATATCGAATCTACCTTAAATGCTAAATTTGATGGTACTATTCAGTTTGATGGTTTAAGAACGGTTGATTCTGTAAATAATGAAGGTGTAAAATCTAAAATAGTTATTGGTCGTACTGGTGAGGTGAGAATCATGGATATGAAAAATGATCGCCTGATGATTACGAATAACGTTCCTTATGGTGCTACCTTGAATGTAAAAGATGGCGCACAGGTTAAAAAGGGTGATGTTATTTGCACTTGGGATCCATTCAACAACGTTATAGTTGCTGAAACCAATGGTACTATTAAGTTCGAGAACATCTTAGATGGTATTACTTATCGCGATGAGGCGGATGAACAAACTGGTCACCGTGAAAAAGTAGTTATCGAAACAAAAGACAAGACCAAAATTCCTACCATTATTGTAGAAGGAAAAGACAATAAGATTTACAACTTACCTGTAGGTTCGCACATTGGTGTGGAAGAGGGGGATGATGTAAAAGCGGGTCAGGTGTTGGTTAAAATTCCACGTATCTTAGGTAAATTAAGAGATATCACCGGAGGTCTTCCTCGTGTAACGGAATTATTTGAAGCACGTAATCCGGGTAATCCTGCCATTGTTTGTGAGATTGATGGTGTAGTTTCATTTGGTAATGTGAAGCGTGGTAATCGTGAGATTATTGTTGAGTCACGTGACGGAATGGTTAAGAAATACCTGGTTCCATTAACTCGTCAGATTCTTGTTCAGGATGGCGACTTCGTTAAAGCTGGTACACCAATGTCCGACGGACAAATTGCTCCGGTTGACATTCTTGCAATCAAAGGGCCTTTTGCGGTTCAGGAATATGTGGTAAATGAGATTCAGGAAGTGTATCGTTTGCAAGGGGTAAGAATCAATGATAAACACGTTGAAGTAATTGTTCGCCAGATGATGAAAAAGGTGGAGATTGTTGATGCGGGTGATACCAAGTTCTTAGAGGAAGATTTAGAAGATCGCTTTGATTTTATTGAAGAGAATGACAGAATTTACGATAAGAAAGTAATAACGAATGCTGGTGAAAGTACCAAAATGAGAGCCGGTCAAATCGTTACTGTTCGTGAATACAGAGAAGAAAATTCAATTCTTCGTAGGGGTGATAAGCAATTGGTGGAGGTAAGAGATGCGAAACCTGCAACTGCCACTCCAGTGCTTTTAGGTATTACGAAAGCTTCATTGGGTGTACAAAGCTGGATTTCAGCTGCGTCATTCCAGGAAACAACAAAAGTATTAAGTCAGGCTGCAATACAGGGCAAGACTGATGCTATGATGGGTCTGAAAGAAAACGTAATTACCGGTCACTTAATTCCTGCAGGTTCCGGACAAAAAGAGTTCGAGAACATGATTGTTGGAAGTAAGGAAGAATATGAAGTTCTTGCTACTACCAGAGAAGCGATGAGCTTTGATGAGGAAGAATAGTAATGTTTTATTGAAAGATATAAAAAGTAGGAAGTGTTTGCTTCCTACTTTTTTACTGAATAAAGGGTATTCACTTAAAAAATATTTAATGAAAAATTCTACACTTATTTTTAATGTTGTGATAGCGTTGGCTATTGCTGTTTTATTTTATTTTCAATTTTCAGGTAAAAAAGGCGGATCTTCAGCAGTTGCTTCAAAAGCTGTTCCTGCCGGTAGCTTCCGCATAGCTTACTTTGAAGCTGACTCTATTCAAAAT
>JBIIAP010000016.1:0-20777 GCA_044239855.1 Sediminibacterium sp.
TTATACTAAAATAACCAACAACAGAATAACGATAATAATAACACCTATAGAAAGATAAATACCTCCACCACTTCTAACAAGATCTTTATTAATCGCGCGTACTTCTTTTCTTAAATTTTTCTTTTCGGAGCGAGTTAAATTAGACTTATCCATACGCTTAATTTCATTTAAGCGAAAAATTAAAGCTTCTGCATGCGCTTTTTCTGCTGCAGTTAAAACTAGCACTTTATTAGGTTCCGGATTAACAGATGCGTTAGCCATTAATGAATTTCCTAAGAATAATGCTACAAGTATCAATAAATAAATGGTTACTTTTTTCATGTACTTATAATTAATATTTATAAAAGTTTACAAGGAATACGACATGTATTCTTTTGCAGTTGATCTACAAATTTGAACATGTCGCATTTTTTAAGTATATTATTAAACTTGATTTCTGCCTTGTATTATTCTAACTATTACTGCAATTAACGCAATAACAAGAAGAAGATGAATTAGGCCACCTGCACCATAAGCTAAGAATCCGATAGCCCATCCAATAATAAGAATTAAAGCAAAAGGAAATGATAATAAATGTAAAAAAAAGAATACTGTTTTTCATGAATTTATATTGTATAGTTTTCTTTACCACAAGGAATACATCTTTTACACATTTATTATGGCTTGCGCACTTTGTATATGGCACATTTCATGTACTGTATTTTATTTAAATAGTAATAATTAATGATAAAGAAGAATCATTAAAGAAGTATCCCTTTTCTACCTGTAAATTTATTTGCAGCTTATTATCAGTCTTAATTAAAATTGGGGCATCTCTCCAATTAGTTTAGCGTTGACCTTTTATAATCAAGCAAAAACTGCCGATTACAACCATACATCATGCACTAAACATTCTCGAATCATTGAGAAAAAAGATGTTATATGCTCAGAATTTTAAACAGGAATCTCCATTGAGTAGATGAATAGTTGATCAACATAAAGACATATATCTTCCTGAATTTGAACATATTCAAATAAAACTAAATCCACTTGAAAGGACTTTATATATGTTGTACCTATTTCATCCTGAAGGAATTGAAATTAGTTCGTTATGTGATTATAAGTCGGAGATGTAAGAAAAATAGACATAAATAGAAATTTGGTAGCAGTCTCCAATTAATAGGGGGGCATATTTTTTGGTGGGTGTACTATTTTTTACCTTCCATTTTATTTACATAGTCTAGGCTTCCCAACCTAAATCTTAACGGAATTTTTGTGCGCTTTTCCAATTGCAATTCTACTTTACAGAAAAATCCTAATGATTGTACATAATGATTAGGTGATAATATATTAACAGGAAATATTTTTAAACTATCTACTTTTTGAAGCGTTGGCTTTAAAGTAGATTTATACAAAAATGGCTCTTGTGCTGTTGATACAAATGTTAGTAGCAGGAACATGTGTAACGCCATAAAAAACTTTGTACTCATTTAGCAAATTTTTACTAATACAAATATACGAAGCTGGTTTAGTAAAATATAAAAAACATATATTCGGGTAATAAAATAAGTACTATGATTCTCGACATACGCAATTATGTTTTTACATTCTTCTTCTTCTTTATTCTTTCCACATATTGTGCCAGGGCACAATACCCCCAATTAGATACAAAAGGAAATTTAACAGATATGGAGGAAGTAGATATTAGTTTGATGGTGCAGCCTTTACCAATAGAAAATAAATTTTTAGATAGTGCATACAATATTTGGTGCGGATCTGTGATTAAGGCTGGTAAAGACGAGTACTATATGTTTTACAGTAGATGGCCAAAAGTAAAAGGTCATGAAGCATGGATTACAGACTCAGAAATTGCCTTAGCCAGCTCAGAAAAACCTCAAGGTCCCTACAAACATGTGAAAGTTATTTTTAAACAACGGGGAAGACAATTTTGGGATGGAGTTTGCACCCACAATCCTGCCGTTATTTTTCATGAAGGCCAGTATTATCTCTACTACATGGGTTCAACAGGCACAGCAGATATTACCCCAAATTTTGCGTACTCCCCAGCATGGTACAACTACCGAAATAACCAACGTATTGGAGTTGCAGTCGCAAACCATCCAACTGGCGATTGGAAGCGATTTGACCAGCCATTATTAGATGCAAGCCCTGATTCATTAGCATATGATGCTATGTTGGTTTCTAACCCTGCCATTACCGTAGATCAGAACAATAAATTTATACTGGTATACAAACAAGTTGAAAAAAATGGAACATACCAGGGAGGAAAAGTTCGATTTGGAGTGGCATTTTCAAATGCGGCACTTGGTCCATTCACTAAACACACCACACCTATTTTTGAAGAAGTAAATAAAAAATCAAGAAGTGCATGGATGATAGCAGAGGATCCATATATATGGAATTACAAAGGCAAAAATTTTGCCATCGTAAGAGATGTAATTGGAAAATTTACTGGCATTGAAGGTGGGCTAGCATTACTATCTTCAACTAATGCGATTGATTGGAAGCCATCAAAGTTTCCAAAAGTTATCGCAAAAGAAGTATTTGATGAGCAGGGCAAGCAATTAGATGACAAATTAGAACGACCGTGTTTACTGATAGAAAACGGGTTGCCCACTTATCTTTTTGGGGCCATGGGAATCAACAACAGAAAACATTCAATGAATATTGCAGTCCCACTCAGATCCAACATTAATATGGGTACAACTAAAACTATTATTGATTAATTTCAAAGTTATGTATTCCACCAGCCACTTCTATTTCCTTATTAGGTAATACAATTAACGCTTTACTATTGGCGGGTATCACTACTTTCAACTCAATGATCATACCTTTTCGCTTCCATTCGGAAAGAACTAGTCCGTTTATAGATTTGTGTGATGCCTTAACAAAATTCAAATCTTTAATAAAGGAAGGTTTAATTGCAATTTTTTCGAAGGCGATAGCATCAGCAGCGATATTTATTCCGGCCAATGATTTGATCATCCATGCGCTAACGCTACCCATAGAAGGATGATTTAATGAAGCATCGCCTATGTTTTTTGTTATATCCCACGCCTCAAATAAAGAGGTAGCTTTCCATTTTTCGACCCAATATCCAAAGGAAGGCAAGGTGGTTTTTGTTAAAAGCTTATACATCACTTCATTATAACCATAATCCGAAAGCACTTGAGGTATAACCGCACTGCCAATAAAACCAAAATCTAAACTATAATCATTTTCACGTATTGCCGTTGCCAATTTAGCAGCAACCCTTTTTTCATACCCTTCAGGAACGATGCCCATGTATAAAGGAAGCGCGTATGAAAGTTGCGTCTTGTTAGCATAGGCTATACTATCCGCTTTGAAAAAATTATCATTAATGCATTTTTTTAATTCCGCTGCTTTGGTTAAATAATATTCGGCATCCCCTTTGTTTAGGATCTTACTCATCTTCGCCATTTTCATACAATCATCATAATAATAGCATGTAGTCATAAAATCAACTGGTGTTATGGATTTAAAGTATAACCAATCACCTAACCCTTTGGTTAATAATCCTCTACTATCGCGACAACTATCCAGAAATGTCAAATATTTTTTACAAGTTTCATAAATAGCCCCATAAGGTTTAGTATCACCATAGTAGGTATATAATAAATCCGGAACTTTAAAAATAGCCGCATCCCAGATAGGCCCGGCCCAGTCAGAGTCCCAATTGTAGGACGTTGGCACTACTCCGGGAACATCACCATTTGGCTCTTGTGCATCCACCATATCATTTACCCACTTGCTGTAAATATTTCTACTGAAATAATTTAACATTCCAGCTTCTTGCACCATAAATCCATCTGCCATCCAACCATTTTTTTCACGATGTGGACAGTCGGTAGGGATACCAAATAAATTAGAGAGATAAGATCGTTTACAATTATCATAAATTGTATTCAACAATGTATTTGAGCATGAAAAGTTTCCAATTGAATCCACTAAAGAATGAAGCACTACCCCTTCAATACTATTTATATCTAATTCAATAGGACTATCTGAAGTAACTTCTACATATTGAAAGCCATGATAAGTATAGGGTGGGGTATATTCTTCAAGGCCCTTGCCTTTTAAAATAAACTCATCTCTTTGAATTACTTTTTCATTTGGAAGCACTCCACGCAAATGCATGTTAATATTAGACTGATCAAGTCTTCCATTTTTATCAAGCCATTCGCCATAGCGTATAGTGATTTTAGTTCCTGCTTTACCAATTGCTTTAAGTTTAACGACTCCTGCAATGTTTTCACCCATGGTATATACATAAGTAGTTGGGTTAAACTTATTCAAGTATGCAGGTTTAAAAGTACGCGAGGCTCCTATTTCAGGCATCATTTGAGATTGAATCAAAGATGCCGGGGATTTAGTAATTTTTATTGGAGCCCATTGGGTATCATCAAAATTATTTTGATTCCACCCGGATTGCTCCAATCTTGCATCATAGGTTGATCCAACATATAAATTATCATACTGTAATGCGCCTGTTGAGGTCTTCCATGTTTTATCACTCGAAATAATTTCTGTGGATCCATTGCTATACTTTATATGTAATTCGCAAATCAACTGAGGCCTTGCGCGCCAAGGAGCTAAATTGTAATTCCACACGGTAGGCGTTTGATTGTTAAACCATCCATTCCCTAATTCAGCTGCCAACACATTTGCGCCTTGAATCAAATACCTGGTAACATCATAAGATAAATACAAAACTCGCTTAGAAAAATCCGTATAACCTGGATTTAAAGTTCCAATTCCAATTGTAGATCCATTAATAAAAAAAGAACAATACCCTAAACCGGAAATGTATACGCGGGCTGAAACTGGTTTTAATTTTAATTTAAAACTTTTACGAAATAAGGGCGCGGGCCGAAATTCCATATCGTTGCTGTCTGTAATCCACTGTGCGTGCCAACCTTCTTTTCCGCTGATTTTTGCCGTTTCAAACCAAGCAGTCTTAGCACCTTTTTCTACCTTATTAACTGCACTTAACCATCTAACTGTCCAATAATAACGTGTATAAGAACGCAATGGTAAATTTGTTGCTGTAAGCGCGTGGCCATCTGCACTATGTATGCTAGAATCAAATATATCTGGCGTATCCTTTACTAATAAATCTGGATGGCTTGCAATCATTATTCTGTAACCAGCATTTACGCTATGCGTATTTTGCACCTTATTCTCCCAGTTAAAATGGAGCGTTGTAACATCTATCCCAAGTGGATTTATATTGTACTCGCAACGAAAATTTATTGGCTGTGCTTGTATTGTAGACAACAACAACAAACTTACTGCAATTAAAATAAGATATTTCATATAAAACTAGCAATCGGTTTATGGTTTCCAAATAGACTTCATCTCAGCTACTTGAATTGAATGAACTTTGATATCACCTTTTAGTTCCATTCCACTTTCAGAAATTGGCTTTTTTAGCGCTTCGGCAATATATAGTTTTCCGTGATCTATATAACCCTCTACCGAATTTTTATCAAGTAGTATTTCAATGTTAAATCTAAAACTACCAGGTATTTCACAAATATATGGCGCACCATTAAAGCGGTTAAAATTACCATCATAATAAATAATAGGATTCCCCTTATAAAATATTTCAGCACCTAAGCCTTTATCGATTTCAATATCCATAGTGATGTGTAATAAATCAGCCTGTACATTTTTCAGCCCTTCATTTACTTCTGTTATTGAGCTATTTGTCCATTTGTATGTTTTATCGTGAAGCTGATTTACTTGATTGATTGGCTCGCAATACAAACGAACGCCTTCTCTAGTGGTTCTCAAACTTAGTTCATTTGGGAAAAGCATCATTTGGTTAAAAGGCATACTCGCTTGATCTATTCTACCCCAACCAATTTGAACGCGCTTACCATCAGGCATGTTATTATAGGTTTGCGCGGCATACTGTGCGCCCCAGGTATAAAAATATTTACCAGATTCAGGCTTAAAATTAGCCCCATCAAAACTACCAATCATATAAGTGCCCGATGCCGCAACCATTACCCATTTTTTGTTTTTTTGATTGCCATCAATAGCAAGTTCAAAAAGCTCGGGACACTCATAAAAACCCTTGGTTTTACTTTTAAAGTCCCACTTTTTTAAATCTTTTGAATTATATATGGCTACATAATTTTCATTGTACAAGGCCATTACCCATGTGCTAGTAGGCTCATACCAAAACACTTTGGGATCTCTATCCGGGCCCAATATAGGATTGCCTGAATACTTTGTAAAGATCCTTCCGTTGTTATTGCTAAATGCAACATTTTGTTGCATTTTTTTACCAGCAGTTGTATAAAAAGCTACCAAAGCATTTTTACCCCAACCCGATGAATTATTATGATCTACTACCGCCGACCCAGAAAATATGGTACCCAAAGTATCCGGATAAAGTGCATCATTCAACTCGTTCCAGTGCAACAGATCCGTGCTTACAGCATGTCCCCAATGCATATTTTCCCATTCCGTTTCAAACGGGTTGTGCTGATAAAACAAATGATATTCTCCATTATGATACACTAAACCATTTGGGTCATTTACCCAGCCGCGCTTGGTTGAAAAATGAAATTGTGGCCTGTTTAATTCCTTGTACAAACTATCCTGGCCAACGATTTGATTAGACTGATAGATATTTTCTATACCATTCACCTTTTTGGAAAACACTAACTTAAGTGTCTTCCCTTTCAACTCAGAAACATCCTTAAATACCCAATAGTCGGGGGCTTTGTCAGCAATACGCATCACCGAATAAGTGGAGGTGTCTGAACCAGTTACAAATTTTACCATTTGTCGGTTTTCTGATCTACTTATTGGAATGTTTAAATATTGCTTTTCAATTGCAATATCCTTGATAATTTGAGCAAATCCGGATTGACAAATTGTTATAAAAACAAATAGCTGAAGTAAGATTTTCATAATCAAGGGTTTAAATTTTTAATGTGACAGTTTAACTAAGTTAAATTGTTTTATTGACTCATTTTCAACAAACAATTCACCTAAAGGGAAATGAATTGTATCTAAACACATTTGTTCGAAAGCTATTTGACGTTCCAATTATTGAGCTCAAGAGGTAGGTCATAATTTTATTGATACAATCGCACCCAATCTACCACCATATTAGTAGGCAATTCATTAGGGTTCTTGACTTTGCCAGACCAACTGCCTCCCCATTGTTAGTCATTGTAATTAGCCGCACTACTCCATGTTGCAGTACCCACCGTAGGCGCTTTATCGTAACCCAACTCAAAACCAATGCCGATATTGGGGTAGGATGTTGCATTAATCATGCTACGAACCTATCACCCCCTACGGGGTTTGTAGGTGGTATGTTGGTTATTCTTTGCTACCATCCTATCGCACCTACGGCGCTGATATGAATGTTGATGCATTGCTATGTTAGCAGCAATTTTTTTTCTGTAAACCTATGCAAGGATTAACTACTTAATCTGTAAACTTTTTTTAAAACGTGCCAATTTGATTTAAATAGTTGACAATGCACTTTTTGCTTAAAACATCAACTGAAAAACCGTATCATATGCATCAAGCGGTACGCCATCTAAACTGATAATCACCCCATTATCATCTTGGTTGAAATTAATTTTTTGCTTGGTACTGAATAATGAAATCGATTGGATTTTTTGTTTAATCCCTGGTATTAAAATAATTTTTCGGTCATCGGATTTTATCAAATGCACAAATAAAGCATTGTCTTTTATGGTTACAGTTCCCCAGTCTTGCGGTGGTACTACCCCCCCTCTTGTCCCAAATATGGTTTCGCCATATTTTTTTGTCCATTTACCCATTGCCTTTAATGTATCAACAAATTCAGGTTGTATTTTACCATTAGGCATTGGTCCAATATTCAATAAAAAATTGGTATTTAATCCGGCAGCATTTACTAAATAATGAATTAATTCTTTTGTTGATTTATACGATTCGTCGTTCATATTAAATCCCCATGAATTATTCATCGTTTCACAAGTTTCCAATGGCAAAGCATCTGACGCTTTTTGAAAGCTTAATCCTGATTTATTTTGACCGGGTAAATCTCTTTCGAACATCTGAAAATCTTCACCGGGCAAGGGACTTAAATGATGATTGTTTCCTATCATACATTTAGGTTGTAATTGATGAATGAGTGAATAAATTTCATCGTACTTCCAATCAATTCTAGAAGATCTATCGGCACTACCCTCTACATTGGTTTGATCCCAATGCCCATCAAACCAAATAGACATTACATCACCATAATTGGTAAGTAATTCAGTTAACTGACTTTTCATGAATTTCAAATAAGCAGCGTAATTGGTTTTGCCTGTTCTTCCTGTTCCTTGCCCGGTTCTACCTGTTTCACGAGGGTAATCATTTCTGTACCAATCTAACGTTGAATAATACAATCCCAACTTCATACCCTGTTTTTTACATTCAGCTGCTAACAGTTTAAGTACATCTTTTTTATAAGGGGTATTAGTGATTTTCCAGTCAGATTGTTTGGTATCCCAATTAGAAAAACCATCATGATGACGGGTAATAAATACCATGTATTTCATTCCGGCATTTTTGGCGGTAGCCACCCATTCAGCAGCATTAAATTGCTGTGGATTAAAGATTTGTTTTAAGCGGGTGTAATTCTTCACTTTAATGTTTCTGTTGTTCATCACCCACTCGCCATCTCCTAATACACTGGATGCCCCCCAGTGAATAAACATGCCAAATTTATTATCTTGAAACAATTGTCGGGCTGCAATATTTTCTTTTGTTGGTTCATAAGATTGCGAATAACTAAAAATAGAACTCAAAAGAGTTAGAATAACTAAACTGATTTTCATTGTAAATTCGATTTAATAGAAAATTGATAGTGGGGAAATTGCCATTATTAATTAATTCAAATTAGGGTTAGAGCAAATTCCAATGTGAATTTAGTTGATTTTGTGTAGAAATTTTATAATCCCAATAAAAAATCCAACATTTTAATATACCCTCCTAATTGATGGCGCAACCAAGTATATCAGCTTTCATAAAATAATTGCGCATTAAACTCCAACTATTTTAATGGGTAGGTGATTGCTTATAAAATGTGTGCATTAAAAGTATATGCGGGAAACTAATACAAGCGATAAAAATAAAAAATTGTGATTTGAATTGATCCAATATAGCAGATTGCTGATAATAAGTAAACATCAGCAGAAATATAAAAATAAAAACCGCACCCATTGTAAAGGGTATTGCATTTTTAAACAGCGACAAATTGCTCATTGCTAATTTACTGGTAATATGCTTCCATGCAACCGCACTGTGTTGACCAATAAAATAAGCGCCAAATGAAAAAAGTAAGGGCATATTAATACCGAGTAATAATATAGCAAATAACCATATAGATTTTTTGTTTCTACAAAAATAATTCACCAATAAGAAAATCGATGCAGTAGCAAATATAACGGGCAACTTGTATGATAAAAGCGCATCAAAATATTGTTGTATAAATTGTAGCCCATCAATTTTAGCAATAACCGCAACTGACTCAGTTAAGTGGGTAACAATAATAAACAATAAAATAGATAGTCCTATTAAAAAGGATAATATGAAACGAATAGTATTGTTAATCGACAAATTAAGTTCTTCGATTTCGGATTCTCCAAAATGAAATGCTGAATACAATATGAATAAACATATTGATAACAAAGGAAAAAATTGCCAAAAACAAAAATATATCAACACAACCGACAAATATGCAATGATAAATTTACTAAGGTTTAATCCGTTTTTATTGATTAATAAATGATCTACTGCGCCATGAGGTAAACCAATTAGCAACAAGCCGACAATCAAAGCTGTATTTCCAAAATACATTGCATAGTGCGGTAACAATTGTTGTAATGTTAAATAAACGATACAAATTAAAATGGTAATAAGCTGATTGCTGAATAAAATTTTTGACATGTAAATAAACAATGCGCTAATAAATGGCAATATGGGCAATTTAGCAAATATTTTTACCTCATCATACAAACTTGTTTTTTCATCCAAAAATAAAAATACTTTTTCTACTGATTGTTTTTTAAATAAAGACTGAAAAATAGGTTTGCCCCAATGCGGCCATTTTAATAATATAATTAACAGTAAATGGTCATATAATTTAAATCTAAATTTTCTTTTTAAATGAACCAGATGGAGTTTATCGGTTAAATTATTTTGCAAAAAATGAGTAATGCGTTGCGCAAAAAAGTACATGTTTTTAAACCCATAACCAGTGCTGGGTTTAATTAAATTTGCTCTTGCTCCGGTATGTACCACCATTTTAATTGCCGACTTCTCCATTAGCAAAGTGGTCATGGGTATGGCCCCTGTTTCTTCCGCAATTACTGTATAATTCCCATAATTATGTAGGATGTATTGATCTAATATTTTTTTTCCGTATGCTATTTCCATCTTATCTACTCCAAATCGGGTAAACTCAACCAGAGCCTCATTATCAGCATAAGGTAATGTATACATAAATTGAGTATACGCGTTTTGCTCTACATCAAAATTCATCATATTAAAAGTATCAACAGGTATGGTTGTTTCTGTTAATTTAATATGGAGGCCATAAAATGATTGAAGTAAAAATATATCGCCCTCTTTTTTAAAATTTAATATAGGTGGGCGACTATCAAAAATTTGATTACCCGTAAAAATACCTTTATTGGTAATTAGTTTTCCAAATGATTCACCCTCCTCAATTTGAGTAACGGCAGCCAGAATAAATGGAATGTTATATTGGTGTACAATTTGTAAGGCTTCATTGTATAGGTCAATGCTTTTAATACAGCAATATGGTTGTAATGATATGTTCTGTTCTCTATTATTATCAATTTTTGCCTGTTGGTATTGGTAACTAATTATGTGGCTCAAATCTTCCTGCATTGCAGAACCTTTATTCGTCCAAAAGCAAAACGTTTTATCATTACACGATTTGTCATTTACGTCTATGATGGCCACTTTTTTGTTGTTGAATAAATGGTTGTTCACCATTGATAAAATGATTAAACAGTTACTGGCGCCTAAACCAATAAAAATATAATCAAAATGACTGGAGCTTGCATGCGGGTTTTGATTGATGGTACTTATTTCATCCTTTGACAAACCAGATGTTAGTTGAATGTTCATAGATAAAAGAATGACAGGCTTGTAAATAAGAAGGCGAGATTTTAATAAAATCTCGCCTTCATTTCAATTAAGTCAAACAAAAATTAATGATTAATCTTCGCTTCTGCTTAATGCGTAT
Source organism: Sediminibacterium sp. (assembly GCA_044239855.1). GTDB lineage: Bacteria > Bacteroidota > Bacteroidia > Chitinophagales > Chitinophagaceae > Sediminibacterium. Next base: position 11,300 of record JBIIAP010000016.1, read on the forward strand.
ATCACTAAACCAAATCCAATTTTATTAATTGCATCGGCAATGTTGTAAACAATATCCATAGCATGCGTAGCAGCTGCTGGATCGCTTACTAATTGAATACCGAATAAGCCACCTGGCGTACCAAGAATGTAGCCTAATGGGTAAATAGCCCAACCTACTAATACGAACCAAGCTAACACTTTTGTTGCTTTTGCAACTTGAGCACCAGCGGTTTGTGCAAGTTTTGCAACTTCTCCAAACCATACAAGATAAACGATGTAGAAATAAGCAGCACCAGAAATAACACCCCATAAAACGCTGTTACCGCGGTCAATGGTTTCTCCAAAGTAACCTGTAACAAGCATTACCAATGAAGCAAAAATTAATTTCCAAAGTAACCCTTGTTTGCTACCAGCTTTCTTGGTAATCAAATAGAATTCAACACACATCAAAGGAACAGTTAAGATCCAATCAACATATCTGAAAAATGTTGGAGAATCTCCTGTTTCTAAATTATACCCTCTCATGTAGTAGTAGTGTACTGCTGCAATAAAGGTAATTAATCCTGAAACTAACAGTGAAGTACGCCATTTAGCGGATGTGTTTCCTAATTCAAAGAAAAAGAAAACGGAGGCGGCCATCATTGCCATTGTACCGATGAAAAACGTAAAAGCTACGTAATTGTCGGCTGCGATTTTTAAATGTTCCATAATTTTTGGTTTTTTGTAATTTAATTTAACACTATTTTTTGACTATTGTTTGTTTTTTTTAAAATTTTGTTTTACTATCCGATGGTTTTTTTAATATATTTATTTTTTATATTTATACTATACTGTATATCAATAAATTTAAATAAATCAGATTTTAATATAATTATAGAGAATTTATATTAAAATCTGATTTATATGCCGTAACTATATTTAATATGTAATGCTTTTGTAAAACCATTTTTTCTTTTGAGATAGAAATTTGACATTGAAATGGTGCAAAATCATTCGTAAAGTTCTATGGTTGTGTTTACAATTACCTATGACCTGGCAAAAGCCAACAGCAAACTGTAATCGCCCTTATCGGAAGTTTTAACGGCTTTAAGGTAGGCTGTTCGGGTATCGCCTTCGCTGGAAAGATTTAAAAGAACGCCCTAAAGTCCATTGCACTGCCTGTTCAATATTCTGCTGCTCAAACTCGTCTAACTCGCCACGGGTGGCAATGGTAGGAATGATCAGGCCGTCTTTTTCTTATTCGTCTAAGGGGGTTTGTCCATCTATGTAGTCTACATCTAATCCCATAAGATTTTAGGCATTTCGTTTTTAATAGATGCAGTCCTTTCTACTATGGCTTTTTGGATACGCTTGTTAGAATTGCCCTGGTCTTCCAGTTTCATGGTATTGGATGTACGCAACACAATTTGAGTGGCTAGTTCCTTTGCTTTGCGGTCAATCAATGCATCCAGTGAGCCATCTTTGGGAACAAAGCCATAAACCAGCTCCATATCCAAAGCATTGGCAGCATCTCTAAGGGTTTTCAGGGTGATGGACCCGTCTTTTTCCCTGCGTTCAATATCCGTAAGGCTTTGTTTGGTGATTGATATTTTATTACCCAATTGCTGTAGTGACATGCCTAAAGCAGTGCGTACCGCTTTTATCCAACCGGTAGGTGGGGGAGTAATTTTTTTAATTGAGGCAACTACCAGCATTTTGCTGTTGAGTTGCTGTATCTGCAATGATTTACTTCCCATTATCGTAAGTTTATAAACTGACAAATAAAATAAAATAGTAAGCCTATAAACTGACAATTTAATAAGTTTATTAATGTAATAGACTGACGATGTATCTACTAAAGTATTGAAATACAATATTTAAAATTCTTTGGTAATGCCCAGCCTTAATTCTGGTATGTGATACACCAGTGGCAGATTTAAGCACATCGTCCACCGTACGGGCTGATAGCTTGAATTTTGTGATATTTTCAACTGTATATTTAAAGCTCACTTACTTTCCGATACAAAACTTACTAAATATAAAATCTAGCTGATCTTCATTGGTAATTTGCCCGGTTATAGCGCCTAAGTAATGCAGGCATTCCCTGATATCTAATGCCAATAAATCGCCCGGAATATTATTGAACAAACCATTTTCTACTTCTTGCAAAGAGGCAGCTAATTGCAATAAGGCCTGGTGATGGCGGGCATTGGTTACTATAGTAGATTCGGAGTGAATATTGCCGTATATCGTTTTTTTAATCAGTTGCTCTTTTAACAGATCAATATTTTGGTGGCTCTTTGCTGCAATAAAAATACAGTCAGGAAAGGCTGCAAATTTTTCGGCAGCTGCTGAATAGTTTTCCTCTGCTTTATTGCCAATCAACAAGTATTGTATTCCCTCGCTTTCTATTTCGGATACAATTTGTTGCAACTCTGCTACCCCCATTTCTTGTACATCAAACAAGTATAATACCACTTGTGCCGACCGCATTTTTTCTTTACTCTTGCTCACCCCTATCTCTTCAATACGATCTTGTGTGTGTTCTCTGATTCCGGCGGTATCAATTAATCTGAACAAAACCCCATCAATATTCAATACCTCTTCAATGGTATCTCTGGTAGTGCCGGCGATATCGCTTACAATAGCCCTGTTTTCGTTTAATAAGGTATTAAGCAAGGTTGATTTACCCGCATTGGGTTTGCCAATAATGGCCACTTGAACGCCATTTTTAATGACATTGCCTAACTTAAAGGAGTTGATTAATTGCTGAGTGGTGTCTTTTAAAGACGCAATTAATGCTTTAAACTTTGTGCGATCAGCAAATTCTACATCTTCTTGCGAGAAGTCTAGCTCCAGCTCTATTAATGCCGAAAAACTGATTAAGGCTTCCCGTAATTGTTTAAGATCGTTAGAAAAGCCCCCACGCATGGTATGTAAAGCTGCTTTTCTACTGGCTTCGGAATTACTTGCAATTAAATCTGCTACGGCTTCGGCCTGAGCAAGATCTAATTTACCTTTTAAAAAGGCTCTTTGGGTAAACTCACCCGGTTTGGCCATTCTAACTCCGCTTTCAGCAATTGCCTGAATGATTTTTTCTTGTATAAAGGGAGAACCATGACAGCTGATTTCAATTACATCTTCACCGGTATAAGACTTAGGAGATTTATACAAGGACACCACTACTTCATCCAATACTTCCGGGCCATTTTTAAGTAATCCTACATGCATGGAATGCGTAGGCTGTACCTGTAAATTTTTAGAAGGGAACATCGCATTCACTACTTCAAAACTTTTATCACCGCTTAATCGTATCACCCCAATAGCCCCTATTCCTGGCGCAGTAGCCAATGCAACAATGGTATCTTCCCAACCTTGTAAAGAAGTATTAAACATTTGGCAAAGGTAACTTCTTTACAGAAAAAATGGCAACTAAAAAGGGCCGTCAAAAATTGACAGCCCTTTTTAGTTATATAGATAACAGCAAATATTATTCTTCAGATACCATAAATGTAATGCTTTGCTTGTGGCGATAGATTACATTTCTACCGTTTTGAACGGCAGGCTTCCAGCTTGGTCCTTTTTTAATTACACGTACTGCTTCTGCTTTGGTTCCATAGCCCGGATCATTTTCCGCAACCACATCGCTTATGCCACCGTTTTTATCAACGATAAAAGAAACAATTACAGTGTATTTGCCCGGAGGGGCACCATTATCTACAGGCAAATCTCTGTTAAGATTGCGCTCTAAGTACTTAGACCATGCAGCTATTCCACCAGGGAACTCTGCAGGTATTTGCACAACAGTAAATACCCTGTCGTAGTCTTCATCTTTAGGTGGTTCGGCTACACCGGTACCACTTTCTACAGGAGGAGCTACAATACCTTCATCTTTAGCACCTTCTTGATTGATGGTACCGATTTTGGTATCTTCTAGTTTTTCAACTTCTTTTATTTCATCTTTTTCTTTCACTTCTTCATCCTTCACAATTTTAGGAGGGGTGAATTTAGTGATCTCCACTTTGGGTGGCTCTTGTTTGGGTGGTGGCGGTGGTGGCGGTGGTTCAGGCTTTTTCTCTTCCTGTTGCACGTTTTCCAACGATACGTCTTGCACAATTATTTCGGCCTTACCTTTATTGGAGTTGTTGGCAAATAGATAACCAACTAGTAGTAAAGCACAAACGATTAGTGTACCTAAGATCGCGTAAGTGATACGCTTATTATAGGTTTTACGTAAATCATAAGCACCATACTCCTTGTTTCTGCCTTCAAAGATGAGGTCGAGAATATCGGCTGATAATATTTTATTTACGTCCATTGTAAAAATTGTTAATGATTAGATCCTATAATGATACTTAATTTGATGCTGTTGCGCCAGCCATTTGCTCTGATTTTTTCACCAGCTCTTCTTCAATTTCGCTGATGTCAACCAATGCATACCGTTTTAAAACGTTAATGGCCATTTCATCTAAAATATCAATCACATTTCTATAAGTACATTCAGAACTTGGCTTAAGTACCACCACTAAATCTTTTTCAGGTGTACGTTGCTTTTTATCTATAAGCACCGTTCTGATATCTTTAAAGTTAGATGACTTAAAATTAGAAGCTGCGTTATCTAGTTGACCTTCATAGTAAAACACATTATTGTCTTTTCCTAAAAGGATGGTGATAACACCAGATTCTTTTGCCTTATTCTGCTCCTCCGGTTTATCAGCATCTTTTGGTAAAAAGAGCTTCATAGCCGTAGGTTGACTCATGGTTGTTGTAAAGATGAAAAATGTGATCAACAAGAAACCTAAGTCCACCATAGGAGTTAAGTCAACCCTAGTTGATAATTTTTTCCCTTTTTTGACGCCGGGGCCTTTCTTATGTCCGCCACCCGACGAGGTGTCCATTTCTGCCATGTCGGTAGAATTTAGTTTTCGTTAATAATGTTAGTCTTCTTTTTCTTCACCAGTTTGATTTATTTTCCACAAATCAGTACCCGCAGGTGCTGCTTCAGGATTGGTAATCATCTGGAATTTCAGAAAATCATTTTTCTTAAACGCATCTACTGCTGCTTTAAAAGATGGATACTTAGCCATGTTGTCTCCTTTCATCAGGAGGTTTGGTGCTTTTGTACCCAAATAAGCTTCATTTATCAGACGCATCCAAGTTACCAATTCATTATTAGCAGTATCTTTTACCGGAATACCAGGAAGATTAGCTCCCTTGCGTTGGTCTTCAGGTAATGCAATAAATGACGCTAAACTAGAAAACGGAGTACCAAAGTATTGAGCTTTTTTAAAGGCTTTTACATCGATGTTTAAGCCTTTGGTATTATTTAAGGTGTTAGCGATGTATTCTTTTTTGGCTTCATCATCCATTGAAAGAAATACCTTGCCATCCTTGTCGATAATAACCATTACAAAATCTTTATCCGGTGCTACTTTAGCGGCAACTGAATTGGGCGTAGTTACAGCAATTGCTTCGGAGGGTTTAAACTTGGTCGTTAAAATGAAGAACGACAACAAGAGAAACGCCACGTCGCACATCGCCGTCATGTCTATACTCGTACTCTTACGAGGTAATTTGGCTCTACCCATTGTTTATTATTTATACTGTTTCACTAATTAGATTCAAACGATTGCCTATTTCCACAAATAATCCTAAATTATTTGTAGTTAGCAGCAAAACTTTGTGTTAAAGTGAAACCAGATTCGTCAATACCATAAGTAATACCATCAATACGTGTTGTAAAGATGTTGTACATGATGATCGCAATAGCAGAAGTACCGATACCTAAAGCTGTATTAAACAAGGCTTCAGAGATACCTTTTGATAATTCACGAGCAGCATCACCACCACCTTCATCACCTAAAGCTGAGAATGACTTAATCATACCTAATACCGTACCTAATAGACCTAGTAGGGTTGCTACTGAAGCGATGGTTGATAAGAATACTAAGTTTTTCTCTAACATAGGAAGTTCTAAAGCAGTTGCTTCTTCTACTTCTTTTTGAATGTTCATTACTTTTTGTTCAGTATCTAATTCAGTATTAGTGATCATTTCCTTATACTTCTTTAAACCTGCTTTCATTACATTACCTACAGATCCCTTTTGCTTATCGCAAGCTGCTAAAGCCTTATCTACATCTTTATTAGCTAAGTGAAATTGTACAGTACGTACAAATTCAGCAATGCTACCTGTTCCTGCTGCTTTCGCTACAGTTAAAAATCTTTCAATACAAAAAGTTAGTACAGTTAAGAATGAACCAATAAGAATTGGAACGATGATTCCGCCCTCATACATTTTACTTAAACCTGTTTTAGGTCCTTTGTGGTTAGGCCAAAAACCACCATTAGTGTCGGGTACAGTAAAGTTGCCTGGTGCGCCCAAGACAAAACGCCAAATTACATAACCTAAAATAATACAAGTTAATGGAGCAATCCACGAAATAGAATTACCACTCTTCTTTGGTTGACCTGAAGAAGCACTTTTTGTCGCTGCGGTTGGTTTAGTTTCAGCCATGACTCAATTGTTTTTTTGTTTTTAAAAATTACAGTTGTTTTTAATTTTAATTCACAATGCTAATGAAAATACTTATTATTTCTTAAAAGACTTTCTCAGCTCATAAACGGGGTACAAATTAGTTAATTTATTGAATGCAACAAATTTGTAGATGATAATATTTTATTATTATGACTGATTTATATTAAAATTTAATTACTTATATGCAAATATTGCTGTATTCTCCGCTGATACCATGTTACAATACCACTCATCCAACTTTTTAGTTAAAACATTGAATGATGGGTTCCCGAAGTTATCTTTACGATACAAAAAAACTATTTGAAAAGCAATGAAAAAAATTTTATTACCCTCCATTGCATTGCTAATAGCTGCTAATATGCTAGCTCAGCAACGCCCCTCAAGCCCTCCACAGGGTTCAACTCCGGCTAACGGAACTCCACCTGCTGCAACTGGTGCACAGCCGGCAGCTAAAACTGGACCCAAGCCGTATAAAGATGTAATCACCGATAAAGCTGTTACTAAAAAAGGACTTCTTACCGTTCATAAGGTTGAAGAGAAGTACTATTTTGACATTGCGGACTCCATATTGGGGAGGGAAATATTAGCTGTTTCCCGTTTCGCAAAAGTACCTGCAGGTGCAGGTTATGGTGGTGAAATTGCCAATCAACAAACCATCAGCTTTGAAAAAGGCCCTAATAACACCATTTTTTTAAGAACCATCACTTTAGTTAATACTGCTGATGCGGATCAGGTTATTTATAAAGCGGTAACCAACTCAAACGTAAATGCTATTGCAGCTGCATTTCCTATTGCAGCATTTGGTAAAGACTCCAATAGTGTTGTTATTGATGTTACCGATTTCTTTAAAGGAGATAATCAGGTAGTTAGTATGAATCCTTCCATCAAACGCAGATATAATTTATCTTCAATTGCATCTGATAGATCATACATTGCTAAAATTTCTACCTTCCCTATTAATACTGAGATTAGAACTGTAAAAACTTTTTCTGCTACTCCTCCTTTCGGTGGAATGGGTATGAGCCCTTCTCCAGGTATGCCTACTGCTAATTTGCCAGCAGCAAGCGATGCAGGTGCTGTTACTTTAGAAATGAATACCTCCCTGTTATTATTACCAAAAACTCCTATGCAACGTAGAATTTGGGATAAGCGGGTTGGTTTTTTCCCGGATGATTTTGTTAAATACAGTGATGATCAACAAAAAGTAGAAAATATTCGATTTGCTGTTCGCTGGAGACTTGAGCCCAAAGACGGCGAATGGGAAAAATGGAAAAATGGAGAATTGGTTGAACCTAAAAAACCAATCATCTACTATATTGACCCGGCAACACCTAAACAATGGCGCAAACACTTAATTGCCGGTATTAATGACTGGCAAGCTGCATTTGAAAAAGCCGGTTTTAAAAACGCTATCATGGGTAAAGAATGGCCTGAAGACGATACTACCATGAGCACAGAAGATGCCCGATATTCTGTTGTGCGCTATTTTGCGTCTGATATTGAAAATGCTTATGGCCCTAACGTACACGATCCTAGAAGCGGAGAGATTCTAGAAAGCCATATTGGCTGGTATCATAATGTAATGAAGCTGGTTCATGATTGGTATATGGTTCAAACTGCAGCGGTTGATCCAGGTTCCAGAAAAATGAAGTATGATGATGAATTAATGGGCGATTTAATTCGTTTCGTTTCTTCTCATGAAGTTGGTCATACTATTGGACTTTTACATAACATGGGTAGCAGCAGTAAAACTCCTGTTGAAAAATTAAGAGATAAAACCTGGGTAGAAGCTAATGGCCACACTGCTTCTATTATGGACTATGCTCGTTTTAATTATGTTGCTCAGCCGGAAGATAAAATTGAACGCAAAGGTTTATACCCACGTATCGGAGATTACGATAAATGGGCTATTCAATGGGGCTATGGATACATTGCAGGTAATAATGATGATGAATTGAAAATCAACAGCAGCAAGCTCATTACTGCAAGCATACAAGAAAATCCTCGCCGCTGGTTTGGTACTTATGAATTAGGTAACAGAGCTGACCCAAGAAGTCAAAGTGAAGACTTAAGTGATAACGCTGTGAAAGCTAGTGAATATGGTATTACTAATCTTAAGCGAATTATTAAAGGATTACCTGAGTGGACAAAAGAAGCAGCTGACCAATATGAAAATATCAGTGGCATGTATGTTCAGTTGTTAGGTCAATTCAGAAGATACGTAGGACATGTTACTTCAAATGTTGCAGGCGTGTACGAAACATTTAAAACTGTTGAACAAGACGAAGCAGTTTATGAAATAACGCCAAAATCTCGCCAGAGAGAAGCGGTTGCATTTTTAAATAAACATGTTTTTGAAACTCCAAGTTGGTTAATCGATCATAACTTATGGAATAAATTTAATAATCCGGTTAGCAACGATCCTATAATGAACTTACAAGATGCTGCGTTAAACAACTTAGTTAGCTCAGACAGACTAAATAGGTTGCAACTTAGCGGAGAGCGTTTTGGGCTAGACAAAGCTTATTCGGCTATTGAACTTTTAAACGATGTTGAAAATGGCATCTTTAGCGAGGTTAAAAACAAGAAGTCTGTCAGCATGTATCGCAGATTATTGCAGAAGTCATATGTAGAGCGTTTGATTAGTATCGTTAATCCAACTGCCCCACTAGTAAATGTTAGTTTTGGTATTGGTGGAGGATCAAGTTCAAGTACTGATTTAAAAAAGACGGATGTTCCAGCAATTGTAAGAGCTCAGCTAATAGCATTACGCGCTCAATTAAATGCATCAGTAACAGGTGTTGAAGATAAAATGACTAAAATTCATTTACAGGATTTATCAGAAAAAATTAAACAAGGATTAGAGCCTAAATAAGGTTACTTCCAAAAATTAATTTAATTTTTTTATACCTCACAATCATCATGTTTGTGAGGTATTTTTATGCTTATTTTTGTAAAAAAAAAGATATGCGTGCATTGTATA